>CAYQLI010000006.1:17001-24507 GCA_964418355.1 uncultured Pseudomonadales bacterium
CCTTGTGAGGTGCTTCTCACCCTCATAGCCAACACAACCCCCAACGAAATGCTTATGAGGATCACTACAAGAACCAGCACTACGATAATCAATGGGGTTTTACTCTTTTCGGCCTCGGTAGCAATCGGTTGGGTGGGTTGAGGCGAAACGGCAGGAGATACCTCGGACGTCTGTGGTAATACCGGAGACTGTTCCATCTCATTCCAGTATCAGCTTCCAAGGCCGAGACGTCAAGGGAGATATTTCTTTGAGCCACCTCTGAGATTCGAACTCAGGACCCCCTGTTTACAAAACAGGTGCTCTAACCAACTGAGCTAAGGTGGCAAACCACCTCTATTTTACCTCACTCCAAGGGTACCCAAGAAAAGTATTAGTGATCGCCGCAGTATCCCTATTTCCCCCGTTACAGCCAGCAGGATTGTAAATCACGGCCTTTAATCTGCCTTCGGAATGTAACGCGGAAGCCCGATTAGCCTTCTCTGTCAGGCCGCCGCAACCACAAGTTAGCAAGTAAAAATTGGCCAGTGATAATTTCCCGGTCGCTTGAGCCCAAGAAGAAAGCCTGTAGATCAAGTTCAAGGCAATTTGGAACTTCACTCCCTCACCGCCATAAACCACAAAAAAAGTCGGTTTATGAAGTCGGGGAATCATTCGGCCAAGTTCGTCCCCAACCATTGCATAATAATCCTTGATCTGCTCGGTCGTGAGCAATTTCAGCCCCATATCAAACAGACCGGCCGTCATCGAGAAAATCGTGTCTAGGGAAACTCCTATATCCAATTGGCCTTGAAAGAGAGAGACAACCGAATCCGCTCCCCGCAACATCCGCGATTCAAACAGTCCTTCTCCAACACGGTGATAGGTCACCATCGCCAGATCTGCCGGTTTCTTTTCGAGATGCCGAGCCTCTACATACGCCGAAAGGCCCTCGGTAAAATAAGGCAAAGCCATCAAAACCTGTTTTCTCTGTAGTATTTCTGCCCTCGCCATAACGCGGAATATACCACAAATTATAGGCTATTTCTACCTTAGCCTTACTTGAAGTCGGCCCCGATCAGGACCATCAGATCAGAATTGGGCTTGTCCTCACCCTCGGGAAGTCCCCCCAATTCAGCGGAGAGCGTCTTTGCCAACTGTGTCGCCTGGTTCTTGTACTTGCCGTTGACGTCAATAACCAGCGTCTTCTGATAATCCTTTTTCTTTGCCAGAGACTTGATCGAGACGGTAACCCCGGCTACCTTCAGTTCCTTTAGTTTGTTCTCCATCGTTGTGCCGATCCCGGGGGTCTCGGTCCCGTTTACCAACGCCAGCTTCAGATTCTCCGTCTGAGCTCCAGCAACTTGGCCGGCCTGGTCGCCCAGATTGACCGGAATGATATCCTTCACCTTGTTGTTCTTTTCATCATAGAGATATGCCTTCTTCGCCACGGAATAGATGATCAATTTGTCGCCATTCTCGGCATTAGCAAAGATCGGCTGGTCCTTCAACTTGTCCTTGTCGGTCACGGTCGCGACCACCGGTTCCTCGCCTTCGGGCAAAACCACCAAAGCCGAAAGCTTCTTCACCAAATCCTTCACATCTTCCTTTGCTTTGATAGCCGGATCCTCCTTGAAAGCATTCACTTGTTTTTTCAAGGTGGCGTTTTGCGCATAAAGCTGTTGATTTACCAAAAAGCTAAAAACCAAAAGCAAAACGGAAACGGTCTTGAAGTTCAAGAAATTTTTTATCATTTGGGTCTAAGTTTAACTAATCATAGGACCCTTTTCAAAGGGGTCAAACTATATCTATCTATTAACTAGTATTACGGTCTAGGGTGTCGGCGTCGCCTCGGGAGTCGGGGTCGGCGTTTCGGTTGGCATTGGTGCTTCGGTGGGTGTTACAGTCTCTATTGGCGTTGGCGACACCTCAGGCGTGGGCGTGGGTGTTACGGTCTCAGTCGCCTGCTCGCCCGATTGCGTAGCTGTCGGCGCGGGAGTTACTTCAATCGCCGGGGTCGGGGTCGGCGTCGCGGTCACACTGGCTCCGCTGACACTCCCCACGAACGACTTCGCTCCATCAACCGCCAGAGCCATCCAGGAGAACTGTAGGTCAAAGCCGGCGCTTCTCGCAAGCTTGATCTTGAAGCCTTTAGTCGAGAGATCATAGACGGCATATCCTGGCACATCGCTTACACTTACCCCCCCTACCAGATTGACGCTCGCCGTGACCACTGGTAGTTTGGTATATTCCTTTTCGAAAGTTACCTCAACTTCGTTCTGGTCACCCTTGATGTAGGCAAATCCGGCCGTGTCTTTGTTGAACGTCGGCCTTCCCACAAATGTGACATCGGCGAAGAACTTGACCGCACCCCTAAACCAGGTTTCGGCTTTGAAGACGATCTGGCCGGCAAACTCCATAAAGCTTGAAAGAGTCTCTTCCAAACTCTGATTCGGCTGTTCCGTGGCCACCGCTCCTGCCACAGTCGCCACCTGCTGGCCCAAAGAATCTATCCTATTGGTCAGGATTTCATATCCTTCGATCTGATCGGCAACGATCTTCTTCGCCCTCACCGTACCCAAGAAAATCGCATTCCCATCGGAATCGATCTTCACCGTTTCTTTTCCTTCGGTATCCACCATGCCGATCATTCCGGTAGCGATGATATCCTTGGTCGTGAGCTTCGGTGTGATCACCTCCAGCCCCGCCACCACTCTATCGGTCATTATTTCGGAAATATCAGCCGACCCTGTCGCAATCTGATTTTTCTCCTGAATTAGATTTGCCAATACCTGAGAGTTGAATACACTACTTGTCTGATCAATTCCACTCATTACATCAACTAGTTTTGCTCCATTTGTTTGACCATTCTTGATAAATGCAATCACAATTCCCGTTCCGTCTCCTGAGAAATCAGTCATTGCTTGCCCTATCGTAGTTCCTGCTTTCGTCGCCTTCATTGCTTCTCCGGGAATGGACGAGCTTGTTAGCATATCCCCCTTCTTAATCGCACCATTTTCTGTGTTTACCTTCACCGGCACCCTACCGGCTAAAGCCAACACCACGCTAGATGTCGTAGTCGTTCCATCATCCAAAATCATTCCTGGCTGTGTAGATACAATTCCAATTACTTTATTGTCATATCTTCCCGAAGTTTTCTTGACTCCTTTTGGCAAGTCACTGTCGATAGCTACCAAATCTCCAGCATTGATACTTCTATCGTTGGTTGAATATAGCTCAGCCAAATCAGCTCCGGAAGCAGCCACCTCAATCACCGAAAATGAAATATACGGTGTCGTGTTTGAAGTAGTTCCCGTACTTGTATAACCACAAATAGTATATGACTGCGAAGAAGTAGTGCTTGGAGCATCAATAATACTAAATGTAATTTCATGAGTTTGTGCTGTTCCTGTCGTCGTAAAGAATGTCAAATCCCCATCAACTTGTACCCCTGTACACACTCCCGATCCTCTTCTAATTTGAATCGTAGAAGTCTCATCGTCATTACCCTCTTCGTGAAGTCTAACTGTACCAGTTATTAATACTTTATTACTGGTAGAAGACGGTGTCACCGCAGGAGCTGTCACATCAAGAAGATCGGCTAAATTGGCAACGCCACTACCCAACGTATCACTTGTTGTATCTATAGCACTAGACGCTTTCGGAGTTGTCGTATCACAATCTTTCCAGGCGTCATTTTGATAGCATCTAAATTTATTTGTTCCAGTACTGTAATACATCCCACCGTTTACTCCTGTTGGATCGGCTGTACCATTATCAAGAACTAATAAGTCTGGTGTCGCTGTGCCACTATTTCCTATCTGCACTTTTCCACTTGATCCGGTTCCATCGACTGTGAACAGAACTCCACCTGTTCCGGATTGAATATTTGTTGTTGAAGTAGTATTCGTCGAACCAAGCGTCATCGTCTTCGCCGCCGCTCCGGTACCCAAATTAATTGATTCCGCGCTGGCATCAGTTCCCAAGTTTATTGTTCCGGTAGTGCCAGAATCAATTGTGAGAGCAGTCCCGGCACCCGATGATAGGGTTACGGCGCCGGCTCCTGTGTAACTTTGTCCAGCAGCAACCGATACTCCACTGCTGGCAGTCAATAGTCCTGCGCTGGTAATCGTTCCCGTCGAGGTAGTCGAGATATTTCCGGGAGTGGTGATATTACCCGAAGTTAACGTCACTCCGGTTGCTCCGGTAATCGCCCCCGCCCCGGTAATATCGATCGATCCGGAGTTGAGAATATTAGAAAGGGTCCCGGTAACCAAAATCCCATCCGTAATCGTTCCCGCCGTCTGTGCAATCTGGATCGCGTTGGTCATTGTTCCTGCCCCCGTTTGCTCTATTAGTAGCCCGTTAGTTAAAGTTCCGGAAGCAATCGAATTAAATATTCTGTGTCCTGAAGTTCCCGCCGTATCCTGATTTTCAAGGGTCAAGGAAGTCGGTGTCGCTACCTCGCCCAAAGTAAAGGCGATATCCCTCCCGGTAGTAGTCAAAATGGTATTGCCATTTTCATAGGCTACTTGCAAGGTGGCCGTTCCGCCACCAGAGTTGTCTGTACCGCAGGCCCAGACGTCCGTCGTTTCGTTCCATTTTAGGATCTGACCATCGGAACATCCTTGGAGCAAAGCCAACCCCGATGCTAAAACTTCTAAACCGGAACCTGTTGAGGTCGTGGCCGAAAGACCATCCGTCGCCGTCGGCACATTAATTGTCAGCGTGTTTGAAGAAACCGTCAACCCGTTTCCAGTAAAGTCCGTGATCGTATCCGCACCTCGGGTTAGAGAGGTATTCGCCGTTAGAGTCGTAAATGTCCCCGCCGCGGCCGAGGCCCCTCCAATTACCGTGCCATCAATAGTTCCGCCATTGATATCTACAGTCGTCACTGTCAGCGTCCCCGAATCAGTTAGTTCTCCATAATTAATTCCGCTATCCAAAATATTTAGTTCGCTTCCGGAAATTAGTGTCCCAGCATTGTCGATCAGACTCGTAAACCCTCCACCCGCGTCCGTTAACTTGATTGCCGCTCCAATTGGCAAGTTGGTATCTGAGTTTGTGATCACGACTGCCGAGTCGAGACCATTGGTATTGGCTGAGTCAGCTTGGGTAATCGCCAGCCCCGAAGTTGTTCCGGCCGTCCCACTTGGCGTTGTAGTCACTCCTAGTACATTTACATCTCCAGTTAGGTTGGATGTGACTCCCAAATTCTCCGTTCCCAAGAAAGTATAGGTGTGCGAGTTGGTCCAGGCAAAGGTCGTGTCTTGATTCACCGCTACATCGTCAGTATTGACGGTGATTCCCGTCCCTGCCCCCACCGCCAACACTCCGGAAGTATATGTCAAACCCGCGCCCCCCGTCGTTGTTGCCAATGTTAACGCACCGGAAGAATTCGATAGGCCATTACCGGTTAAATCGGTAAAAAGATCTGTTGCCAATTTAAATGTCGAAGATACTGTCGCATCTCTTACATAAAAGCCCTGAAAGCCTCCGATTCTGGTTACCACATCACTGTTTTGGTCAAGAACATCGCCCGAACCGGCCAGGGTAAAGGAATCGGCCGTCGTTGTCGCCAATGCCTGAGGGTCGTACCAACCCGGCATGACCGAAACTAAGGTCCGATCCGGCCCTACGCCCGAGTGGGCTTCCGCCGCCTTACCGATAATGTAACCGGCCGTCGTTGCTTTCTTACCGACCCCGGCGGTTGAACTGACCGTAATCGGATCACCGATTGCTACGGTTCCTGTTATATATGTATCCACAAATCCGGCGATACCCACAATTTGAGTATCGGGATCTGTATCTGAAGTCGCGGTCGCGTTTCCTACAAAACCGGCAGTGTCCGACACAACACCAATCAGGACATTGTTACTCGAGGTTGCCTTCACATTACCGGTCGAAGTCGCCGCAATGATGTGTCCAGCCGATACACTTTGCGCCGCCGGTACATTCATATACTCACCCAAATCAGCCGCTCCGGTTTGATATGCCACCCCTGTCCCTCCGGCATTCAAAGCAATTCTACCGACTCCAGTTCCATCATTATCTGTCGTTGCCCCCTGATAGAAAGTTACAAATCGATTGTTGGTCCCGGCAGCATCTCCCACCGAAAGTCTTAGGACACCCTTCGCGTTCGCCGATGAGTCCGTATTTACAAATGAAACTACCTGATCAGCATCGATCGCTCCCGATTGGCTGTCAACCACCGACGCCTTGTAGTTTGGCGCCGAGATTCCAACTCCCAATGAACTAAAGAAGCCCAAACCAACTGTTGAAACCGACCAGTCATTCCCGCCGGTCAGGGCCAAGGTTGTACTCGCATTTGAGTTTCCAATAGTGATCACATCTGCTGCAGTGCTATTGGTTCCGATATTGATTGTATCGGTCCCGGAATTAGTTACTCCGCCGATATCGATCGTCTTAGTATTGGCATTGTCACCAAAGTTAATGCCTCCCGTTCCTGTGTCAATGTTGACCGCCGTCGCTCCGGTGGTATTTCCAATCGTGATGATTTTTGCGCTCGCGCCGGCACCGATGTTGACTGCTCCGGTCGTGCCCGAGTCCAAAGTTAAAGCAGAGATCGTTGTCGAAGCGATAGTTCCCGCCCCGGCAAAGGTTAGTCCTGTTGCTGTCACAGCAATCGTATCGATTGAAGCCACCCCAGTCAGTGCTCCACCCGTGGTCACGTTCAGTCCACCGCTTGAGGTTAGGGCAAAGGTGCCGGTGGCGTTTCCAATCGCCGTATTCCCGGTCGAAGACGTATTTAAGTTCAGCGTCGGAGCTGTGATCGCCGCCGTTCCCGAAGAAAGGGTCTGGGTCAGACCGGTCAAACCGGTCGATGATATCGCTCCGGAGGTTGAGGTTAAGCTCAAAGCCCCCGTCGTCATGGTGAATCCACTAGAGGCCGTTAGAATTGAGGCGGAAGTTATGGTGCCGGTACCAGTCGTCGAAACATTGCCAGTTGTCGTTAATGTTCCTGCCGTGGTGATCGACCAATCATCTCCGCCTGTTAAAGCCAGAGTTGTCGAGGCGTTGGAATTTCCAATGGTGATTCCATCCGCCGCCGTACTGTTTGTTGCGATATTAATAGTATCCGTCCCCGAGTTGGTTACCCCGCCGATATCAATTGTTTTCGTATTGGCATTGTCACCCAGATTAACACCGCCCGTCCCGGTATTAAAATTCAGCGCCGTTGCACCGGTCGTATTCCCAACCGTAATGGTCTTCGCATTCGCTGCCGTGCCAAGGTTCAAGGCTCCGGTTGTTCCCGAGTCAATCGCCAATGCAGTCGCCGCCGGGGTGGTCAGATCGACTGCCAAGCCTCCGTTAAGAGTGACCAATCCTGCGGTTGTTAAATCAAAATTCGTACCATCGATCGCGACCGTCGCGGAGTTATTGCCCAATGTTGTTATTCCAGTGGATGTCAAAGTAGTGAAAGCACCGGCCGCGGCCGTGGTTTGACCGATCGCCGTACTATTAATACCTGTCGCAGTGGTATTAAAGTTACTCGAAGTAAAGGTTAGG
>CAYQLI010000007.1:0-13185 GCA_964418355.1 uncultured Pseudomonadales bacterium
CTCCCTTCCATCAATTCCTCGGAAAAAAGCATGGCGTACTCCTTTCTGTTTGGAGTAATTACCGAGTTGACGGGTATTTCGCTCGCCGAAATGACCTGCAACGCCCCGCCATCAATTACGTACTTTTTATCAGGATTCTTGGTGATGATCGCCAAAGTGATTGCTCGGCTTTCCTTCCCGGCACTATCGGAAGCCATGCCCACCCCTTCTTCCTTGTTTCTCATCATCCCGGGACCGATTAGCACCGCGTCTGATTTTTTGACATATTCGTTGACCTGATCGAACGGGACCCAGATAAATGACCCCAATGAGGCTTTGATCTGATTCACCACTTCACGGTCGGCTTCGGGTGAAGCAAAGTAGACCATCGAGACCAAACGCGAGGCAACTCGAAGAGCCAGGATCGGTGCACCATGGAACAGGCTGCTCCCGCCCACGATGGTCACCTGGCCGCCCCCGAATTTTGTGTCAGCATCCGTAGGCCGCCAAAGTTTAGAGAGCCAACTTTTATCGAATTTTTCCATCTAACTCAACTCTATCACCTTCGCCTCTGCAAACAACTCCAGATCTTCCTTCATCGCCGTGGTGACGATCACCTGACGTCCGGACATCACCCGCAACACCTCTTTCTTGTGAACTTCATCCAGCTCCGAAAAGATATCATCAAGCAATAGCAGGGGCTTCTCCCCTCCCTTGTCTTCGGCAAAATAGATCTCACCCAGTTTCAAGGCCAGGACCGCCATTCTTTGCTCTCCCCGCGAACCATAGATCGCCAGATCACGTTCGCCACCGTTGGTCACTCGAAAATCATCCTTGTGCGGTCCAACCAGGGTATAGCCCGCCGCCATCTCCTCATCTTTATATTGGGAAAGACGGGCCTCACTGATCAGGCTTTTATCGTAAACCAACTTCAATTGGTTAAAAAGTTCACTTCTACTCCAAAGACTATTGATATATAGGAGCAATGTCTCTCTTTCCTCGGTCAAAACAGTTCCATGTTTAATGAGCAGGCTATCCCAAAACGCCAGACTATAGCGTGTCACCAAGCCTTCTCGGACCGCATCGAGAAGTTTATTTCTTCTTCGCAACGCCTGGACATAAGTCGAGAGACTTCTCGCATATGACTCACTCACCTGAGACAAAACCTCGTCCATAAAATTTCTTCTGATATCCGGTCCTCCGGGGAGCATATCCATGTCTTCCGGCCGGAAGACAACCACTGGCAGTAGTCCGATATAATCTCTTCTTCTTTTTGACGCTCCATCAATCAGGTACTTCCTTTTGAGTGTTTTCTGCCCGGCGACCAGACCCCGGGTCACCATCACCTCGAGATCCCTATTTTCTTTCTCATCCGTGACAATCCCCTTCACTCTGCCCAGTTCCTGGCCGAACCGCACCATTTCATCAACTAATTTCGCCCGAAAACTATTACCCGTTCCGAGTAAATAGACTGACTCCAGCAAATTTGTTTTCCCGGAAGCATTTTTACCGGTAATCACGTTAACCCCCTCCGAAAATTCAAATGTTTTATTCAAATAATTCCTGAAATCAGCTAGCTCCACTCCACTCAAAATCATTGTCCCAATTCTACACTTACTTCTGACATCCCGGGCAGTAGTATGTTCCCCGCGCGCCGATTTTTATTTTCTTGATCACCTCACCGTCCCGTTTGCATTTTTCCCCGTCTCGCCCGTAAACCAGAAAATGTTCCTGGTACTTCCCCCCCACACCCGCCGCGTCTACATACTTGTCAACACTGGCTCCGCCGTACTTGATCCCCAACCGAATCACCTCTTTCACCGCCGCATAAAGCTCCCTTACTTCCTTTTCCGAGAGATCCTTAGCTTTCCGCCTCGGATCTATCCTCGCTTTATACAAGGCATCATTGGCATAAATGTTGCCTACTCCGCCAAATTTTTCCTGGTCCATCAAAACCAGTTTTACTGCCCGGCCGCTCTTCTCCAATATCCTCGCAAAATACTCAAGGGTGAATTCCCGACTGGTCACATCCGGTGGCAATCGGCCAATCAACTTTTCCCAATTCTCTTTTGAAAAAACTCTCACCCAGCCAAATACCCTCAGGTCATTAAAAAATAGTTTTGCCCCGTTATCAAGATCAAAAATGATCCGGGTATGTTTACTGGGCAGTTCATTCACCCAATCAGGAGTCGGGTGCCCGCCAACTACCCGGTGATTTCCGGAAATATAGATCAACTGCCCTGTCATCTTCAGGTGGACCACCAATAGCTTATCCCAATTCCGAAAGGTCACCGCCATCATCTTTGACCGCCTCTTCATTCCGGCAATGGTTTTACCAATCAGATCACTTTTGTTTCCCGAAAAACTTTTTTCCCGTCTTATCTCAATACCGATTATTACCTTTCCTCGCAAAATTTCATCCAGTTGTTTTGATATCGTCTCCACCTCAGGTAATTCCGGCATGCTTAAATTATAATGGAACAGTGAATAAATATTTCGTTTTTTTGAAAAGCCAGCTCTCCCTGATTTCTCTCTATCGTTTCGATCTGTTTACCCGTTGGTTTATGAATCTTTTTAGTATCGCTGCCTATTATTATCTTTGGCTTCTTACTTCTCCCTCCCCTGCCGAATCCGCCAAACTTCTTTCTTACTACGTCCTTTACTGGGGTTTCGTTAACAATCTAACCTCCAGTAAAGTGGCCAACTTTATGAATCGGGACATTCACTCGGGTGAGATCAATAACTATCTGACCAAACCGATCAATTATCCGGTCACGGTTATTATCCGCTCTCTCGTTCCTATTTTTGTTCGGATTGTCATGCCCTCGATCCTTATTTTTCTCTCGATTATATTTCTCGGTGAAACCATGAGGCCGAGCAGTCTTATTGGTTTTATCTTCTTTATCTTTTTTTCTCTCGCTGGTTTCCTGATTCAAAGTCTCCTTATGGTCACTTTGGGCAGCATCTCCTTTTGGGGTATGGAGGTAAGAAGTTTATCTACTGTTGTTGATCTTTGTTTCAATCTACTTCGCGGCGCCTACATCCCCGCTTTTCTTTTTCCACCCGTGGTAACCAAATTACTTTCCTTTACCTTCATTCCCCTGATGGGATCTTTTCCCATCAAGATTTATCAGGAAACTGTCAGTCTACAGACTCTCATTTTTGAAATTAGTATCGCTATCTTTTGGTTTATAGCCCTTTTCTTACTTGCCAAAAAAACTTACCACTCCGGTCTAAAATTATACGAAGCCCAGGGTGGCTAATATGAAACGATATCTTAGGATCTTTATCACATTCTTCAGAACTTCCTGGCTCTTATTTCTGGCTCATCGTTTCAATTTTTTCATGAGTGCCTTGGCAAACATCATTTGGACTTTCTCTCAGGTTATCTCCCTCCAATTCCTTTCCTCAAAAATTCACGCTCTTGCCGGTTGGGGCTTCTCGGAGTTGGTTCTTCTAATGGCCCTCACTCAAGTCTATTACTATTCGGCTAATGTTCTCTATGAACAAAGTCTCAGTAAACTTTTTGATAAGATCAGAAGCGGTTCCTTTGATCGCATGCTTACGAAACCGGTCAATATCAAGTTCCTTGCCTCCTTCGAAGAACTCGGGGTGGCTCAGATATTTTCTATTTTCGTCGGTTGCCTTCCCCTCCTCGTCATCGGCCTTTCCGGTTTTCAAACAATAGATTTTTCCCGTTATCTACTCGCAACAATAGTTCTTACCATCGGACTGATCGTGATGTATTTTTTGAGCCTCGGCCTTTCCGGCCTGTCTTTCTTTCTTGAAGATGTTCAGTCGTTCAAAGAATACGTGGTGACCGCTGGCGGCGATCTCGCCCGTCTCCCCATGGATGTCTTTCCCGGATTCCTTAGGTTTACCTTTTCTTTTGTGATCCCCCTTGGATTTACCACTTATTATCCGGTGATCATTCTCAAAGGCGCTGATCCCACGGTCCTGATCATCGGGGCATGTCTGTTGGCATTGGTTTTTTATTTTATCCAAAGAATTATCTGGTCATTCGGATTAAAACGTTATTCTGGTGTAGGATAAAAACTGATATGTCTTACATTATTCACGTCTCCCATCTATCCCGATCTTTCCGGCAATACAAGAAATCCGCTGGTCTAAAAGCCTCGATCAAAGGCATTTTTCACCGCGAATACTTCAACATCAACGCTGTGGACGACGTCTCTTTTGATATCGCTCCCGGCGAGATGGTCGGATTTATCGGACCTAACGGTGCCGGCAAAACCACCACCCTCAAAATGCTCTCCGGATTACTTCACAAAAGTAGTGGTGAGATCAACGTTCTCGGTTTTGAGCCCTTCAAGCGCCAGCCTGAGTTTCTGAAAAGTTACGCCCTGGTCATGGGTCAAAAATCCCAACTCCTCTGGGATTTGCCGCCAATAGAAACTTTTGAACTAAATAAGGAGATCTACTCGATCGATCCGAAGAAGTATCACGAGTCCATCAACTATCTCTCAGAATTACTTGGCGTCACCGAAGTACTGGAAGTTCCGGTCAGAAAACTCTCTCTTGGTCAGAGAATGAAGTGCGAATTGATCGCCTCCCTATTACACCAACCCCAGCTGTTATTTCTGGATGAACCCACTATCGGACTTGATGTCGTAGTTCAGAAGAAAATTCGTGCCTTTCTCAAGGAATACAACCAGCTTCATCAAACCACAGTCATGCTGACCAGCCACTACATGGAGGATGTCCAAGAACTTTGCTCACGCGTCATTATCATCAACCAGGGAAAGGTCGTATATGACGGTGATCTCGCTAGCCTGATTCGTCGCTATGCAAACTATAAAAACCTAAAACTCGATTTCACCAAGAAGGTAAAAAAAGACGACCTCATCAAATTTGGAGAAATCACCCATTTCCATGACGGACTTTCTGCCACCATCAAAGTACCGCGCGATACTCACCTCGCCGTCGCCTCCGCCCTGATCAAAAAACTCCCTGTGGATAACCTTGATATTGCTGAGATCGGATTGGATGAAGTTATCCGCCAGATCTTTACTCAGTAACTTCTTTTATTTTAGCCTCAAAAGTTTCCCGGCTGAATTTTCTCGCCTGTTTTTGAATTAATTCCTTGTCCCACTTTATTTCTTCAAATCGTTTGAAGGCTTTTTCCAATGTGGCCACATCAGTGTCCTCGATCAGGATGCCGGTTTCTCCGTCAGTGATAGTTTCGCGGAAACCCCCGCCATTAAAAGCAATTACCGGTGTCCCGGTCGCCATCGCCTCGACCACCGTCATGCCAAAGTCTTCTTCCCTCGCCAAAGCGATAAAACCCTTGGCTCTGGCATAGAGAAACGCCAGTTCCTCGTCACTGGCTCTTCCCAGGATCTCGACCGTCTCACCACCCAATTTTTCGATTTCTTCCTTGGTACTCGAGTAGCCCACCGATCCGCCGGCGATCTTTAGTTTTAGTTTCAGATGTTTAGCCGCCCTTACCGCTTCGGGCAACCCTTTCGCCCCCACCAATCGGGAAACGATCAAGAAGTAATCGTCTTTTCTCACTTCTTTTGCCACCTCTTCCAGTAGTTTCACCTCAACCGGTGGATAGATCACTACCGCTTCTTTTCGATAAAATTTGGCCACTCTTGCCGCCACGTTTTTGGAATTAACGATCCACTTGTCTACCCTTCGGGAGCTCTCAAAATCAAAAATACGTAAGAAGTGGTTAACGATTATGGCGTAGATCCTGACAATCCAGTATTTCTGCAAATTTATACTCGTCTCATAACCATAAAGAAAACGCGGCGGTGTATGGCAGTAAGCGATGAGCTTCGTCTTTTCTGAAACTTTAAAGCCGCGGGCAATGTATCCCGAACAGGAGGTGATCACCAGGTCGTAGGCAGAAAGGTCAATGCTTTTCCAGATCCACGGCAAGAGGAAACGTAAGGGGCTATGGAGATTGCCATAACGAAGCAATGGACCGAATTGACTTTCGATTAGCTTTCGGTCAGCAAAGGCCAACGCGGCCGTGGATCCCGGGGTGACAAAAGCCGTGTAGATCGGCGCTTCCGGAAACATGTCAGCCAAGACCCGAAGCACCCGCTCCGCTCCCCCAAACTCCTTGATGTAGTCATGGACCAATGCGATCTTCATTCCCATTTAGTTTAGCTGAAAACTTCCTCCAAGTCCTCTTCCCACTTATCTTTCGGCAATTTGTTCACCAGGCTTTTGAATCTCAATTTCTCGAAAATGGCTAAGACCTTCTCCCGGTCATAGTCAGCCAGCTCACAATCCTTCCAGGACAATTTGATCGGTGTTTCCTTGTTTATTGTCGCCAGCCTCTTTGACAAAAAGGCTGACTCTTTTCCATCTTCCATCAATTTCTTCACCCGAGGCGTGATTTTTAATGACTCCAGTTTTTCATAAATCTCCTCGATCGACCCCGCTTGTTCCAGCAGTTTTGTCGCCGTCACCTGGCCCACTCCTGGTACACCCTTGATATTGTCAGAGGCATCTCCCATCAGTGCTTTCAAATCAATGATCTGTTTCGGGGTCAGATTATATTTTGCCTTTACTGCCGTTTCATCGAATAGCGAGACTCCCCGGTCTTTACTAAATGCCCCGCCTCCGGAGGGCATATATACGACCACTCGCTCATCCTCCACCAATTGCAGCGCGTCCCGGTCTCCGGTCACGATCACCACCTGGACACTTTTATCACTAGCGATCGCCTGGGTCGCCAGGGTTCCGATCACATCATCGGCTTCATAGTTCTCGACTCCAAACTGGGGAATATTGAGAGCTTCGACTATCTGTTTTGTTCTCCCGATCTGGTCTACCAACTCCTGATCCATTTCCGCTCTTCCCGCCTTATACTCCGCATACTCCTCGGTCCGAAATGTTTTTTTTCCCACATCCCAAGCGATCGCTACGTAACTGGGTGACAATTTTTCCAAAGCCGTGAGCAACATCGAGGTAAATCCGTAGACTGCCCCAACGACTTCACCAGATGGTGCTGTGAATCTGGGGTAACCATGATAGGCCCGATGTAACAGGGAGTTTCCGTCTATCAGTACCAATCTTTTCTTTTCCATGAAGCAAATCTTATCACTTGGCCGCGACCGGGTGCTTAATCACCGTTTCCGAAACCGGCATCGCTTTTTTCACCTCCATGATCTTCTCGAATTCTTCCTGCTCGACCGTCTCCACATCCAAAAGTTTTTCTACCAATCTGTCCATCTTTGCCCGATTTTCTTTGAGGGTCTTCACGGCCACCTTGTAGCCATCATCCACCAACCTTTTGATTTCTTCATCAATCTTCCCCTGCATCTGATCAGACACCTTGAAAGGTTCGCCAAAAGCTCTGCCCCAATCACTGCTTTCATACATCGGTCCGAGCGATACCGGCCCTAGCTTACTCATGCCGAAATCCAAGACCATCGCTCTGGCGATCCTGGTTGCTCTCTCAATATCGTTACTGGCCCCACCGGTTTTCTCGTTGTAAACCACTTCTTCGGCTGCCCTGCCTCCCTGCATCACCGCGATCTGGTCCTTCAATTCCGATTCTGTTTGTTGGTACTTATCTGTATCCGGCCTACTCATGGTATAGCCCAACGCCATACCACGCGAAACAATCGAGACCCGATGTACCGGATCAGCCCCGGATAGCAAGTGCCCGACGATGGCATGACCCGCCTCATGAAAGGCGGTCATTTCCCTTTCTCTTGGGCTTTGCAAACGCTTTTTTTCCGGTCCTAGTTTCACTTTCGTCGCCGCTTCTTCCAGGTCGGCTTCCGAGATCGTTTTATTTTCTTCCCGGGCCGCCCCGATCGCCGCTTCGTTGAGCATATTCTCGATGTCAGCTCCCGAGAAACCGACTGTCCGCTTGGACATCTTGTCCCAATTCACATCCTTGGCAAAGGGTTTACCTACTGAATGGATCTTCATAATCGCTTTTCTTCCTTCGATGTCCGGCAAGTCCAAGGTTACCTTTCGGTCAAATCGCCCCGGCCTGATCAAAGCTGGATCAAGGACGTCCGGTCGGTTCGTCGCCGCCAGGACGATCACATTATCGTTGACCGTAAAGCCGTCCATCTCGACTAGGATTTGGTTCAGGGTCTGATCTCTCTCATCGTGACCGCCCATGATCCCCACACCGCGCATCCGACCGATCGCGTCCAACTCATCAATAAAAATGATGGAAGGAGCCGCTTTCTTCGCCGTTTCAAACAGGTCGCGCACCCGGCTCGCCCCGACACCGACGAGCATCTCCATAAACTCAGATCCGGCCATTGAAAAAAAGGGCACCCCTGCTTCACCCGCCACCGCCTTGGCCAACAAAGTTTTCCCTACTCCCGCCGGTCCAACCAAAAGTACTCCCTTAGGAGTTCTTGCCCCAAGATCACGATATTTCTTCGGATGTTTCAAAAAGTCCACCACTTCTTCCAGTTCCTTCTTCGCTTCATCAACTCCGGCCACGTCGGTAAACTTAATTGCCAGTTTTCCTTTTGCAAAAAGTTTCGCTTTGCTCTTCCCAATTCCAAACATCATGTCACCTCCGCCACCCCTCCGGCGCATCAGGAAGATCATCAGTAGACCAAAGGCCACGATCGGCAGAACCAGAGAAACCACTCCGGCCAGAATGTTCGACAAAGCCATCGAAGAAACCTCAACCTTGACCTTCGCCGGATCAATTTCTGCTCTTTGGAGTGTTTCCATAAAGCTGCTGCCTTCCTCTTTCCGCGTTCGTTTGATTTTGGGCACATTGTTTTCTTCCGGATAGAACAGGGCGATCTCGCTTCCCTGGATCTCCACCTTTTCAACATTCCCTGACTTGATCTCGGCAATCGCCGTCGTTAATGGAATTTCCTCCACGATTCCCGAATTCTTCGCCAAAAGGAAGATTAGCTCCGGCAGGAACAAAAACAGAATCAGAGCCCAAATAATGAGCCGGCGCAGGTTAAAGTTCAGTTTGAACTCGTATTTTTTTACCTCGGGCTTGGGTGGGATATGTTTCTCAGGTTCTTTTGTTGCCATAAAAATTACTCCTCAATCTTACCACGCTATACTAGTAGTATGGAAAACACCACCCCCGTCATCCCCACCGCCCCACAAACACCGCTACCACCACTAGCCCACAGCCCAAAACCTTTTCCCCTCAGGCCGATTCTTGCCTTGATTGGTGTTGTCTCGCTCGCCCTCACCGGATTTTTCATCTACCAAAACTCGCTCCTGAACCAAAAACTTCAGACCCTCATTAAGGCCCAGCAGGCTTCAATCGTTACCCCAACCCCTGCTCCCACCGACGAAACTGCCAGTTGGAAAACTTACTCCAATTCCGAACTTGGATTCGAATTCAAATATCCTCCAACCCTCGAAGAAAAAGGCAGTATTTCCGGCGGACCATCAGCAGAAAACCTTCCGTCGCTCCTAACACTTAGTGATCCGAGTACCGGAGCGGAAGGAACGGACAAACCCTTCAACGGGCTTAGCATTTATTACGTCATTTCGTCTCAAACATCCCTCCAACAGTTTGTCGCCAATGAAAAGAAAAGCATGATCACTATGACCAAAAGCTTTGATGGAATAGATACCAGTAATCAGGGTAAACAATGGAGTTTGACTATCGGGGATAAGGAGGCATTCGGGCTCCAAGGCTATATCCCCTTCAGCATAACCTACTATTATGTTCAGCTAAAGAAGGGTTACCTTATTTTCGCCGTTTCCGAAGAATCGAAAGGTCGCTTTACAAAGACCGTTGATCAGATGCTCTCCACTTTCAAATTTTCCACAGCAGCCACGATCCCACCAGATTGGAAAACTTATACGAACACCAAATATGGATATTCTTTCAAATATCCGAACAATTACACAGTCGGGACAAATGGTATGGATTTTGGTAACGTAAGTGAGGAGGATGGCATTTTAGTTGTTGAAACTAACAAAGGCGATCTAAAAGCGCCTTATATTTCAATAGGGATAATCAATCTGAATGGTCAGTCCATAAATAAAGAAATAGAGGATCATTTTTCCAAAGTCTCACAATTTAAGCTTACCGATGAGGCTAAGAAAATGTTAAAGGAGCAAAACGGGTTTGAGGCAGTTGATAATTCCGTCATTTCCCCGGCTACAAAAAGTACTTTTGTCGGTCAAGCATCAACTGAATATTCTATTCATGGAAGCATGGTCGACGATAAATATTCGGGCATTGTCTCTATCCCCAATACCTATCGATACATTTGGGTGCAAAAACAAGGTCTAAATTTTCTGATCACCATTTCCAAGAGCGATATCACCGATAAAATCCTCTCCACCTTTAAATTCACTGGAAAATAACTAACGTATTACTGTTCCGGGAACCGTATCGTCAGGAAGGTAAATTAGTTTCGCGCCATCAGGCCCGTCGAGCATGATGACCATTCCCTGGCTTTCCTCTTCGCCCATTTTCTTTGGCGCCAGATTGACAACCACCGGCACTTTTTTTCCAACGAGATCTTCCGGTTTGTACCATTTCCTTATTCCAGAAAACAGGATTCGCTTCCCAATTTCCTCCCCCAAGTCAATTTCATAACGGATCAGTTTCTCACTCCACTCCGGCGCACTCGCGGCCGTAATCAGTCCTGCCCGGATATCCAGTTTCGCAAAGTCGTCGTAAACAATATTCGGCTTCATCATTCCCTTACTGGTTCAGTTTATTTTTTTCACCAATCAGCCTATACACCTCATCCAAAGTTTGGTCGGCTATCTTTCCTGCTTTAGCAGCCCCATCCCTCAATATATCTCGCACCATGTCCAGATTTGACGCCAACTCTTGTCTTCGCAGTCGTGCCTTCTTAAACAAACGTATGTGAGCCGCAAAGAGTTTCTCTTTAACCTCGACATCCCCGACCTTTCCCTCTCTATATCTTGTCTCCAAATCCTTTATCTCTTCTTTGTTGTCATTAATGAGATTATGAAAGATGAAAACCGGATTTCCCTCTACCTTTCCCGGATCGGTCGCCTTCTTGCGGTTCGGGTCGGTAAAACAACCCATTATTTGTTTCCTTATCACCTCCTCGTCCGCAAAAATTCCTATGATATTCCCCAAGCTCTTGCTCATCTTCCTTTCTCCGTCAGTTCCAATGAGTTTTCCAGTTTCCTTCGAAATCAGCGGTTCCGGTAAGGGAAAAACTTCTTTGTTATATTTCTTGTTAAATGCTTCGGCGATATCACGTGTTATTTCCACATGCTGCCGCTGATCCTCACCCACAGGAACTCCATATGGCTTGTAAAGCAAAATGTCCGCCGCCATTAATATTGGATAGTTAAACAATCCCATGTTTATCGACTCCACCGAAACTCCCTTTTGCAACTTGTCCTTAAACGCGTGCATTCTCTGCATGTGGCCATAGGTTACATAGTTAGCTAGAACAACGGCTAACTGTGAATGAGCCGGGACATCGGACTGTCTAAAAAACACGCATTTACTCGGATCAAGACCCAGGGCCAGGTAATCGAGAATTACATTCAAGATGTTCTGCTCCAGTTCATCGCGATTCTGAACCGTAGATAGAGCGTGTAAGTCAGCCACAAAATAATATGTTTCATCTGAATCTTGCAATTCTATCTGAGGTTTAACCGCGCCAAAATAATTACCAATATGTAGAGCTCTTCCGCTCGGAGTGATTCCGGACAATATTCTTTTCTTCATGCTGACATTTTACCTCGAATTACATTAGACTGTCATTAACAAATGAAACCCAGGCTCCCACCTCACTTTGAAGATGCCATAAAGAAGATAAAACAATTAAAAAATCTTCCCCACTATTCGGGAGCTTTTGTCTTCGGATCAGCTGCCAGAGGCGAGGTCACCAAACACAGCGACCTTGACGTTAGGGTTATCGCCGACACACCAAAAACTTGCCAAGAAATTAACCACCCTCACATTAACGATATCAAGCTCGATATCAGCTTCGATTCGTTTGAAAATATTGAAAAACAAACCAAAATCGAAATGGAAAAAGGCGGGCGGATTCCCATGATCGCTGAATCCATCATTCTCTTTGATAAAACGGGAAAACTTAGGAAACTCAAAAAGCTAGCCCAAAAAAGCAAACCCAAAAAATTAACCAAAAACGACCACAATTGGATCCAATTTATGGTCTATCATGCCACCGACAAGGCCAAAAGACATTTGATCTCTGACCCCTTAAGTTCATTACTTTCCCTAGATTCCAATCTTGGAGAAATACTCAAGTTTCACTATCAAATCAATCGTCGTTGGTGGCTCAGCAACAAGCGGCTTCTAAAAGACATTCGTCAGTGGGACAAAAAACTTAACCTGAAACTGGAAAAGTTTCTAGTAACCCACAGCGTCCACCGCAAGTTCGAACTTTGGCAAGAGATAGTCAGTCACATCTTAGAACCCCTAGGTGGGTCCAAACCAATCGCCGAAACGAATTGCGATTGTCCAGTCTGTCGAAGCCACCTGAAAAATCTTTCCGAAATATCAAAGTAGCGGGGGTGGGGATCGAACCCACGACCTCAGCTTTACGAATGCTGTGCTCTAACCAACTGAGCTACCCCGCCAGACAAGCATATATTTTACCATGAACCAGCCTCAAAATCGCCCAAACCGACCATCCAACCTCGCATCTTTCGAAGTAAATCCAACCCCTTTCTCACTCTAATCCTAATGACCCCCTGGTATTTATCAGAGTTAGCATAAATTTTTACTTGTTTTGTTTTCTGGAAAAACGCTTTTCTGAATTGAGACAAATCCACCCCCAAAAAGTCTGGCCAAGACCTCTCCATTTCACTGGCCTTTGCCTTATACGCCTCATTGGCTGTCACTCTAAATAGTAAATTTTCCTTCATGATTCCCAATGATCTGATCAGCCAGTTTACGTAGAACTTCGCCATTTTAGAATCTAGGGTAGCCAATCCCAAAGTTGACTCGGATGGGTGTTTAAAACCCTCTGCCCAATATAAGGCCACACCAACTAAGAAAAACTCTCTCTGTGTGAGTTTATTCGTCTCTGAAACCCCTCGGTCAAAAAGCTGCTTTTCGTATGAAATCCTCTTTCTCGTCCTCTCTGCCTGGTATTTTTTTCTCCCCTCCTGTAATTTCAAAAACAGAGATTCATTCATGAGTTCATTTACCCATAAATAACCCGAATTGTCAAACCTATCCGTGCGTGATAAAATAAGCATGTTCTTTTATTTGCGGGGGGGAGGTAAGTATCTCGCAGGGCT
>CAYQLI010000007.1:13195-16277 GCA_964418355.1 uncultured Pseudomonadales bacterium
CAATTGGGCGCATCAGCGGGTAACTGCTGGTTAAACACCTGGCTGTATCGGTGAATCCCGAAATCACGTTCAACCGTGGTTGGGTAACGCCGAGGGAAGTCAAAGACTTTGAAAATCGTCTGCGACCCCGTAGAGACTATACGCCGGGCTCCGTCTCAGGACGGATGATGACATAGTCCGACACTCCAAGTAATTGGAGAAACTGAATACATAATCCTGCTTAACCGGGGGGCGTAACCCCGGCCCCGCAACTCTAGGTTCGCCGGTCGCTACCTGACCAAATTCCACCACTTCAGGTAATTCGGCAGCTCTTTTTCCTCCTTCGCCTCGCCATAGCTTTCTGCGGAGGCGGGTTGATTACTCGGCAGTACCACGATCGTTTCCCCTTCTTTTTGCATATTGAGATCGTTTCGGGCGACTTTTTCCAGATATTCCGCCGTCTGGACCTCATCCCACTTTTTCTTTAATTGCTCACCCTTGGTCTGTTCCAAGGCCAGAGCTCGCCTCGCATCATCAATTCTCGCATAGGCAGTCCGGAGCTCAAAAACCCCCCGTGCCAGCGTCCAAATCAAATAGAAACCTATCCCCAGAAGCAAATACTTAGGCCACATCAACCTTTTTACCCCTTCCTTGACATACGCACGTTTAGCTTGTATCATACAACCTGTAATATATTTACTATAGTTAAAATATCATCGCATGGACCAAAACCAGACCGATCTTAACCAAAGTATTAAAAGCTTCAAAGGCCAGCTCGAAAGCACCGGCCGGGCTTCTGCTACCATTCTAGCCTACACCAAAGATATCGAACAGCTCGCGGCCTTCCTCAAAAAGGATGGTAAGCTCACCGCCTCCTCAATTACTTCCGAAGATATTGACAATTTTAAGGCTGATCTCGACGGTAAACACTATACCGCCAAGTCCATTAGTCGCAAGCTCAACTCCATCAAGGCTTTCTTCCGCTATCTGAAGAGCCAAGATCTGGTGGATGTTAATCCCGCCGCTACCGTTAGCCACCCCAAGTACGATCTCAAACCGCCACGCGTTTTAAGTAAACTCGAATATCGTGCCCTGCGTGACGCCTGCCGCACCGATCCCCGTATCTCCGCCATCGTTGAGCTTTTGCTCCAGACCGGTATGCGCATCTCTGAACTCGCCAACCTGAATACGGTTGATGTTGATGTCACTAACAACAAGATCACCATCCGTGCCTATGAATCGCACCCGGAACGCGAAATCCCCCTCAACACCGCCGCCAAAGGCGCTTTGGAAACTTATCTTGTCGAACGTCCCAAGGGTGGAGCCAAGAATGTTTTCATCACCAAAACCGGTAATCCCTTCCTGGTCCGCAATATTCGCTCCAGTATTGACCGTTTCTTCATGCTCGCCGGTATCAAGGATGCCAAGGTCAACGATCTTCGCCACACCTTCATCGCCCAACAGCTCATGGCTGGTACTCCTTTGGTTTACGTTTCTAAACTAGCCGGTCACAAACGTCTTTCTACCACCGAGAAATACCTCGAATTCATCTCCGAAAAAGGCAACAAAGAAAAACTTCGCCTCGAAGAGCTTTAAGCTACTTTCCTCTTGTCAGCTTCTCCAATCCCGATAGCGTCACTTTCGCGAGAAATTCCAACACGTTGGATAACTTCGACATGCTACCCACCGCGATCGATAACCAGCCATTGCTGGATCTTCGACTATCCTCGATCACTAGGAGCGCCGTTTTTACATGGTTCACCTCCAGAGTCTCTCCTGTTTCCTCATCTTCCAGGTAGATCGTGACCGGATTACCATTCTTTCCGATATTAAGCTGTCCGGAAACTGCCAAGCCTGATGGCGAAGATAACAGTTCATCTTCCTGATCCAAGATCGGCGAATCAAAAAGCATTTTGTCGGACTGAGGTTTTGTTTTCTTCATTCTCCTGTGATTATAACAGCCTCGAATGCTAAAATACGCTCAGCGGGCGACTAGCTCAATGGTAGAGCGGTTAGCTTATACCTAACTGGTTCCAGGTTCGAGCCCTGGGTCGCCCACCAAACCCATAATGAGTTATAATCCTCCATATGTCCGCTGAAACCGATACTCAACGAGCCCTGATGAACGAACTGGCCACCCAGGCCAGGGTCTCCAAAGGAGACCTATTGAAAGTTGAACGGATCCAAGAATTCGATCTGACCGGCTTTGATAAGCTCCTTGTTTTCAAAGATGCGAGCCGGGTTGCCTTCCCCGGAAAAATAGCACTCAACGCCTTCGATATCAAAAAACTTTTGACTGGTCTGATCGCCGGTGATTTCGTCGAGAGTGACCGGCCGGAGATCACTGCCTACTACCCCCATATCAGGGAAGGTCAACTTCTGGCGATCACCACTTTTACTATGACGCTTGACGATGCCAAACGTTTACTTGTGCTTTGTGCCAAAGAATTGGGTGTCACTTCGATACCGGCTATACAAGCGGGCGTCCGCAGTTACTCCACCGGTATCAGTTACTTCCGCGAGGCCGATTGGCAGCTTCACGAAAAAGATATCGCCGAATCTCTGACAATTGACCTGGAAAAAGAGTAACCGATCCTCTATAGTTTTGCTCGTCGCTCGATTTCCGCCTCCACCTCTTCCCGATCACGTCCGTATTTCAGTCGTGATAACTCGCGGATCATTTCCGCCACCTTTTTACTTCCCATCGCCTTTTGCGCTTTCATATCCTTTTCGACGTTCATCGAGAAGGGTGGCACTGGGGAACCGTTCACGATCGTTTTGACATAGATATTCTGTGCCCCGACATTGGCCAGGTCAGTTTCATTGAAGACCGGCGCCAGTTCGTGTTGCAGGATCTGGGCGTCTGGCACACCGACGCGGTAGCTCATGAGAGTACCGACGTTGCCAAAAATGGCATCCTTGACCGACTCTTCCAATTGGCTCACAAACTGGTTCGCCAGGACTAAGCCGAGGGCATATTTTCTGGCTTCGGAAAGCATCTGAGCAAAATCAGGCGTGGCGAAGTTCTGGAACTCGTCCACATATAGATAGAACGGCCGTCTCTGTTCCTTTGGAATATCTTGTCGCGACAGGGCCGCCTGCA
>CAYQLI010000007.1:16287-23475 GCA_964418355.1 uncultured Pseudomonadales bacterium
TCCCAGGAAGTTCGCGTCCTCTTCTCCCAAAAGCCCTTTGGCTAGTTTCAGGAAAACGATCTTCCCCGTATCCATCGCCGCTCTGAAATCCAGGCTGCTCTTCGATTGTCCGATGATGTTTCGGATCATCTTATTGGTAATGAACTTGCCGAATTTGGACACGATGTAGTCCAGCGTCTCACTTTTGTGGAATTGGTCGGTTTTCGCGATCTGGTCGGTCCAGTAGCGACGGACGATCGGGTCGGTCACTTTTGGCAAAAGCTCCTGAACATACTTGTCATCTGTCAAAGCGCGCACCACCTCGACAAAAGAGGCACCCGGAGTCACCGCCACCGTCAGCATGGCGTTTCTGATCGAGTGTTCAAACCGCGGACCGATGATACCGGTTTTGTGTGGGTCGTATAGTTTGTACATTAGGTTGATGATGGCACTGGAAACCTGCATCATCTCCTCAGTCGTATTGACCGCCAGAAGATTGAATCCCATCGGTCTTTCGGTATCTGATGGATCAAAAAGAATCACATCCTCTGCCCTCTCCGGTGGAACCAACTCCAGTAATTCTTCAATACCGTCTCCATGCGGCTCCAGGAAACACAAACCCCGACCGGCCTTCATGTCCTGGATGATCATCGTCTTTAGGAGTTCCGTTTTCCCGGTACCGGTGCGCCCGATGATGTATTGATGCCTCATCCGGTCTTCTTCCGAAATAAAGATCGGCCTTTCCTGCCCCCGGTAAATTGAACGACCCAGGTACATTCCCGAAGGGGGGAATCCGCCAGTCGCCGGAGCGCTCTTGGCATTCAGCCAATAAATATGCGGCGTCTCGATAGTTTTGTTGGGCATGTGCCAGATCGTCGCCAGCTCCTCACTATTGAGAACTGAGTTGTTCCCGAACATTGACTGGTAGCGATAGATAAAGTCCACCATAAAACCATTCTTGAAACGAATTTTTTTGCCTTTGAAGCCATTCATACTCCCATTGAACTGAGCAAAAGCCCCTTTCAAATTCGCCAGATTTTGCTTGGCTGTCCCCTCGGAGGGTGCCACCGTCACGATCCGGACCGCCGTCAGATATCCGGGTTTGTTTACTTTATTTTCGATCGCCTCAAAGTCCGCCGGGGTTGTTTTGAATTTTGCCTTTTCCGGATCTGACTCTGATTTCTTGGTCTTGCTGATATAACTCTCGCCTGCCTTTTGCCAATCAGACTCTGCCGGTACGACAATTATCTGAACCGCCGCCGCCTCGCCATCGCCAAGCTTGGCCAATGACGCGGTGATCGAGGAAAGCGGATCTGTCGTCAGCTCTTTAAAAACCTTAAGCGGCTTAAAACTCTCTGACCGAAGTACCATTTCCGCAAAGGCCACCTTTCCCGTTTCGTCGAAGATGTTGTACTCCTCCACCTCCCTGACCTGTAAACCGGGATAGGCCCCTGCCAGAGTTTTCTCTACCAGCTCCATATTGTTTCGATGACAGGAAACATAGAACTTGATACTTTCTTTCTTGGCCACGATCTCAAATGAAAGATGCTGCTGGGCCTTGAATCTCTGCCAAAATCCACCTTGTTTGACCGAATGAAGCGAGGCATAGATTTGCTCCGCCGCATCTATCTTGATCTCGTTATCGCGGGGCACAGCAATTTCTAAAAGGACAAAGTTCAGACTGACCTCCTCTCGATTTCGAAAACGAAGGTATTGCAAAAGGATCAAGGCCGCCCCGATTAGAAACAGAACCAAGATCCCCAGGACAAACACGGTCACCAGGACAAACTGGGCCAACTGAGCCAAGACTAAATTTATATCAATGTTATTTATCATCGCTTCGCTGCGTAAAATACCCGGCCGGGATATTTCTTAATCATGTAGAGACTCCATTCCGCCAGCCACCTGATCCCATCAATCACTTTATGATGCAGACCCCTTTTCACCCCCTCTTCATCCAAAGGTAGAATGATCGTCTGTTTCTGCAGCTTGGGCGCCATAGACATCACTTTTTTGGCCGCGTCATCAGCCGGGGTCGTTCCACCCGTTGGTTGCATCGGTTGTGCTGGCGCCATTGGCGGTTTCGTTTCCGCTTGTTTCTCGATCTTTTCGATATAGCCCTCCACCTCAATGGCCGCCAAGCGCTCCGCCTCCGTTTTTGGTTCCGCTTCTTTTCCCATCACAGGCATATCTCTACTATATCAAGAAGAAGCTTCAGACGCACCCAAAAACTGATCTATAAACTAACCTATTTTGCCTCTATGGCCATCACTACTTCAGCTACATCCTTGACCAGTTCCTCGATCTTCCCCATCTCCAATTCGTCACGATTCAGATACCAGTCAATCGGATAAAGTTTCTTAATTACCAAAGTACCCAACCGGGATCGCAAAGCCAAATTGATGACGGCAAATTCCGGCAGATGAGCCCTATCACCCAAACGACCCGCTTCTTTTGAGCTGGTATAGACCAAAACATCAAATATTCTGCCATCTCTTGGTACCGATGTCTTAAAACCTAATTTAATTCCGTCGTCCGACTCCAAGAACTCCAGTGTGTCACGCACTTCTTTCGCTCCCTCTTCTCCTTTTTCGTTTAACAAAGTAACTAGAATTAATCTGAGAACATTGTAGTTCGTCTCTTTTTCCTTCACTTTGTAAATCTTTTCAAACTTACCTAACACAAATTCTTCTTTCCTCTCGATTACGTTAAACATCTTGACCGAATCATACCCTCCTCGTCTGAGAAGTCAAGGTAGGGGTATCCGACTTTGTTATCATTTGATATGTTTAGCTATATTTCGTCCATACTTATAGTGATTAGCCACTTCCCCCCACAATCAGATCCAAAAGTGAAATTCATCGCCCGCCAAAAGTGTCATTCTACTGGACTCATCAATCAAAAACCGAACGACCCCCTCCCCTAGCAGTGGCACCAACCAAGTGATAGTAAGACTACCTATAGTCAGTAGACCATTTTTTAACTAACTTTTCAAGAGGTAACTTGAGGTACCCCGAAATCCTGAGCGAGTCGGTCGAGCGAAGTGCGGATCTCAAATCGGCCCGGGTATTCCTCCGGGACTAGACTTTTCCCTCGCTATAGTCAATGTCACAAGCCCCCGCAACACAAGCCAGTTCTTGGGCCGCCTTGGTATAGTCCTCCTCCTCGTATCGGTAAAGTTTGGAAAAATCGATTTCCGGAAAAACTTGCGCCAATTTCTCATAGTCCTCCTTTTCGATCTCCTGATAGGGCATTTGGGCATAAGCCGCATCAAAGGCCGGCAAAAAGGACATTCCTCCGATCAGGCCCTTATGTTCCCAAACCCATTTGATCAGATCAACTACCTCATCAGGATGGTAAGTCACTGTCACACTCGGATTATGTTCCGTCCAATGAATTTTGTTTTGCAGCCAATATTCACATTGAGCGATCGCCGTTAGATTCTTTCTGGTTACTGCCCCAGCCGGCGATTTCACCGGGAAATGAACCACAAAAGTATTTGCCGTTTGGGCTTCTTGTCCGTTCTCCGGATCCATCGGCACGCCCTCATCTTTTAAAACCTTGTAGATCGGCGAATGGGTGCTGACCCTGATATTTCTGACATAGTAAGGTGCCCAACGCGGATGGATCCCTGAAGAGCAATTGAATAATTGGCTCGAGTTTCCCGAAGGTTTCACGCACGTAACTGCCGCTGATTGATTTATCGAAAGCTTGGCCGCCCAGGTGCGGTTTGTTTCTATGGCAACCTGTCGCAGCCGGTTTTGAACCGATGGATCCTGTGCCGCCGGACTATCCAACTGTCCATTAATATCCACTCCCAACAACCGTTCCTCCTCACAATTCTCTTTCCACATCGGCCGTAACCCCGGAAAATTAGTCGCCAAGGACTGGATTGTCCCAATGATCGCCGCCACTTCAACCTTGTCTTTCAGGCTATCATAAGTATCTTCCTTCCTAGCAATGGCGATGGATAAATTACAAAGCTCCCAAGGGCGCAGGATGATCTCCCCACAGGGATTTGTTCCGAATTCCCCCATTCCCCTCCTGGCCGGCCGCATGCTGATCGCGCCTTCCCGGTTAAAGATTCCCGGCTCGCCCCGGCCCGAACCGACCATGTCCATCATTTGTTTCATCAGATCGAGCTGGGTCAAACCGGAGGCTGGCCACACCGCACTGTTGTTTGCATTCCACCGTTGGGAATTCTCTCTTTCAAAATCTCCCGATTTACACAATCTCATTTCCAAATCATCAAAATCAAACAAAGAGATCATTGCGGTGCGCCTCATCCCTCCGGAAACAGCGGCACTGCCCACCTCGCACATAATGTCATGAGCATCAAGGGGACGTAGAAAACTCCCCTGCCGCGCAATGATTTTTGCCCTGGCGAACTCCAAGGTTCGCTTTAATGGTTCGGGTCCGGAGGACCGACCACCCTTCACCCGAAGAATTGCCCCTGCTGGCCGCAGTGCTGAATAGTCGAATTTAACGTCGCCCCCCTCGAACCAAGTTGTGAGACCAATCCGCAGTGCCTCCCCCCACCCTTCAGTGGTATCTTCGATCAGCCAAGGGTTTGCCAACGCACCCGTTTGCCGCTTCACCCTGGGCAAATTCTCAACATATTTACTTTCAACCGAGAAACCGACACCACAACCGTTCATCGAGATCAACAAGGCCTCGACGAAAGAATCAATGCTTTCTACCGGTTGGTAAGAACAGTTATAGATACCCAAGTTATTTCTTCTCGCCGCCGCTCCTGCCATAGCCAGCAGTCTCATCGAAGGGGTCGCCTTCATGGAGAGAATCGCTTTCCTCACCCGTTCATAATCGGAGGCCGGCAATGCCCCACTACTCAATTCGTGCAAATAATCAACCGCCCGATCAACCGTCTCTTTCCAGGTCTCTCTTCTGCCCAGGTCATAGTTGAAACGGCTGTATTTATCAAAGAATTGAAATTTTTGAATCTGAGTTTCAAAATAATTATCACTTTCGGCAAACGCTTTTACCACTGTCTCAGGTATTGGTCGGGCTTCCCGCAATTTGGCGTGTTCCGCCCTATACAGGATATAGTGTTTGGCCGCCGCAAATTCCCCCGCCGCCTGAAGTACCAACTCAACTGTATCCTGAACCTGCTCCACGGTAGGATTGGAGTACTTCGCCCCAATAATATTCACTGCCCTTTTGGTTAACTCCGAAACCCCCGTAGATGGCATCCGATTGATATCCTCGAAACACAATCTTATCGCCGTCCCGATCTTCGCTACCTCAAACTTCATGATCCGGCCATCTCTTTTAATTATCGTTTTGGGGATCTCGATCTTTATCTCCCCATCAGTGAGTGTATTAACTTCCTTTCTCACTTTCTTCGGTGTTTTTTTGTTTGTGGAGTGGGCGGTCACTTTTTTGGGCATATTCAGACGGTTAAATTTGTAATTAATTTGGCGAAATCAGCTGCATTTTCAAACTCCAGATAGACGGAAGCAAATCGTAAATAGGCCACATCATCCAGTTTTTTTAGTCGGGACAAGATCATTTTGCCAATATCACAACTGGGTATCTTCGTGGTCTTCCGGTTCAATAGCTTGAGTTCGATGTCATCAACCAGACCGGTCACTTGTTCATCCGTAACCAGTCTCTTCCAACAGGCTTTCTTGATTCCTTTCGTTATCTTTTCCCGATCAAACTCCTCGACGACGCCGCTTTTTTTGACTACCTTCAAATCAAGATTGGCAACTTTTTCGTAGGTGGTAAAACGTTTGCCACACTTACGGCATTCTCTCCGCCGCCTCATCCCTTCCCCAAGAGGTAGGACTCTGCTTTCCAAAACACCGGTATCTTTATTTTCGCAATATGGGCAGTGCATTTATCATCACTATATTTAGTATTGAAAAACAACTATAACCACTACCAGCAGTAGTTCAACTGGTAACTTCTGTATCACAAACACTCAACGAAGCTGATCTCCGCAAAAATTGCTCCGATTGTCTAACTGAGGACCAAAACCAAATACACAAAGTGGGCGATCACCGCCGCCAGAACATTTTTTGACCTCAATCTTAAAAATCCGTTTATCAAAGCCACAAAAAAGGCCAGTAAAAATGCCCCGGCCAAAGGGACGATGGGAAGGTGAAAAACAAACAGATTAATCGGCAAGTGGATCAAGGCGAAGCCAAGACCGGTTAGACTTAGGGCCAGCATTTCATTTTTCTTTTCCGCCACCAAAAGAGATAGGATGAAGCCCGCGAAAGTTAATTCTTCGATCATCGCTGTTACCAGGGCAATTCCCATTTTGTTAAGGTCAAAAACGAAAGGAAACGGCAAAACAAGCCTTAACACCACAAAATAAAGAAGGGCTCCAACGAACCCCCACAATAGTGTCGGAAAAATACTGCCGCGAAAAAGATCAATCTTCTTATGCAGGGAAAACCGCCACCAGACGAGCGGCGTCAGCCAAATTAATGGCTTGAACCAAAGCTCCTCGACTACCTCCGGCAGTCTAATGAAATAACGGAAACTCCCCCACATGACCAATATGTAAATAAAGTAAATTCCCAACCTTTTAAGGTTACTTGTCATTCGTAAAATCATCGTATCACAACATATATAATAATAGTGTTATGCCGCAAAAAAATCGAAAAGCGAATCTTAGAGCGATCTACAAGGCTTTTCTCAAATCCACCAAAACCAAAGCGACCCGGGCGAAAGTCGTTCTTACTGCGACTGTCGCCCTAGTTCTCTTCTTGGTCCTCTATCTGATTCTCTTGTTCAAAGATATCCCAAACCCCAGCAATCTCACCAAGAATCCGGCCCCGATCAGCACCCAGCTTCTTGATCGAAATGGCAAACTGCTTTATGAAGTTTATGGAGATCAAAATCGGACCCCCATCAAAATCGCCGACGTTCCCCTTTCCATCAAGCAGGCTACCATCAGCATCGAAGACAAAAACTTTTACAAGCATTTTGGCCTCGATTTCATCGGGATCCTCCGGGCCGCCTTCAACACCCTGACCGGCAAACGCCTCGAAGGTGGTTCCACCATCACCCAACAGCTTGTAAAGAATGCCCTCCTCGCCGATACCAAACGGACGATCACCAGAAAGATCCGCGAGGCGGTCCTTTCTCTGATCAGTGAAGTTGTTTATACCAAGGACCAGATCCTTGAAATGTACCTGAATCAAGCCCCTTATGGTGGTACAACCTACGGCATTGAAA
>CAYQLI010000007.1:23485-24445 GCA_964418355.1 uncultured Pseudomonadales bacterium
CCTGGTTCTCCTCGTAGTACGAGAACCCGAAGTAGCCGAGGCCGCCCTTCTCGCTGGTCTGCCTCAATCCCCCACGAAATATAGTCCTTTCGGAGCCAATCCGGACTTGGCCATCAATCGCCAGCACCAGGTTCTCCGCCGCATGGTCGAAGACGGTTATCTCACTCAAAAACAAGCTGACGAAGCCGCGAACCAAAAATTAGTTTTCGCGACCAAAAAGTCAACTATCAAGGCTCCCCATTTTTCCCTGATGGTCCGGGATCAGCTTGTTGATAAATACGGCGAAGATCTGGTAAACCTCGGGGGGCTCCGCGTCACGACCAGCCTCGATTCATCCCTTCAGGAATATGCTCAAGCCACCCTTGCCGCCGAGGTCAAAAAAGTCGCCCGCCTAAAGATCAGTAATGGCGCCGCCCTGATCACCAAACCCTCCACCGGAGAAATTCTAGCCATGGTCGGCTCAACCGATTACTTCAACCTAGACAATGACGGCAACGTTAATGTCACCACCAGACCCCGCCAACCGGGGTCATCCATAAAACCGGTAAATTACGCCGTCGGTTTACTAAATGGCTGGACAGCGAGCACCATGTTTCTGGACCTGCCCACCTGCTTTAATGTCATTGGGCAAAAACTTTATTGCCCCAAGAATTACGACAACACTTTCCGAGGCGGCGTCCAAATGCGCTTCGCCCTCGGCAATTCGTTGAATATCCCCGCCGTCAAAATGCTGGCCCTAAACGGCCTCGAATCATTTATTGCGACTGCCTCAGCCATGGGGATTTCCACTTTTACCGATCAGAGCCGTTACGGACTCTCCCTGACCCTGGGTGGTGGGGAGGTTACGATGACTGACATGGCCGTCGCCTTTGGTACTTTGGCTAACTCAGGCGTCACTGTGCCACTTAATCCCATCCTCAAAGTCGAAACCTATGATGGCAAAGTTCTTGAAGAATTTCA
>CAYQLI010000008.1:0-12070 GCA_964418355.1 uncultured Pseudomonadales bacterium
AAAACACTCGTTTTAGCCTGCTATAATGTCTTTATGAGTGATTTTGTGAAGCCAGCGGCACTGCAAAAGGGCGACGTGATCGGCGTGATCGCTCCCTCTGATGCAATTGAGAAGAAATATATCAGTGCCAATGTAAAATTGGCACAGGAGTGGGGTCTGAGGGTGAAGCTTGGTAAGCATCTTTTTTCAATGGTAGGAGATTTCGCGGCAGGGACAGCGGAAGAGCGGCGTGAAGACATTCTAAAGATGATTGATGACCCCGAAGTAAAAGTGATCTGGGCGGCAGAAGGAGGCTATGCGGCAACAGAGGTTTTGCCGGTATTTACGAAAGAAGTAATTCAAAAATTGCGCCAAAATCCAAAATGGTTCATAGGATATTCCGATGTTTGTATTTTGTTAAATGCACTGATGAGTTTTCGAATTGTTTCTTTACAGGGACCGAATTTTTCGGGAATTACTGATAAGGATAATAAGAGCCAGACTTGGCTTCGGAAAATATTGTTTGGAGAGGTAGGATTGGAAATTGGCAGTGATGCCGCTTGGAGGAGTTTTATTTCCGGTCAAGCAGAGGGGACTTTACTTTCCTCCAATTTGGAAAGTTTAATTGTCACTTTGGGAACTCGCTATGATCCATTGATGCATGGATCAGGAGATCTGATATTGGCAATTGAAGATTGGTGGGTGGAAAAAAGTACTTTGCAAAGACAAATTGATATGATCCTTAATCATAAGAGAGCGAGTCGGATCAAAGGAATTATTTTGGGAAGGTTTGTCGGGATCGGTGAATATTCTTATCCTGCTTGGGGCAGGAAAGTGACCGCAGAGTCTTTGATCGAAGGCAGGGTAAGATTGCGGGGAGATGGTATGCCTTTGGCCCAACTTTCTGATTTTGGTCATCAATTGGAACCTAACTGGTTAGAGGAAAAGTTTCCAAAATTGCAGAAACCACAAAGATTTTTAGCTCTCCCCAACGGAATTAAAGTGAGATATACCGTGGATGCGGCCTCAGCAAGACTGCAGTTTTTGGAGCCAATCGCGGCGTAAGTATTTTCTGTTATTGACACGCATTATTTATATGTAATAATTAAGTTGCTGTTTAAAATGTTGATGAAAATATTACTTGATTCATCAATGTATTTTATGATACGCAATAAAAAATGGATGATGGTGATAGGGCAGACTTGAAGAAGAAAAAGATTCTTTTGATTTATACCGAGATGGATAGTTGGACTGAGGAAGACAAATTGCTTTCCAAATTGTCGGTGGATGAATTGGTTGCCGAATTAAAAGGCCTGGGACTCACGGTATTTGTAAAGCGGGTGGTAGATCCAATTGATGAAGTTTTTTCTGAGTTTGATCCAAAAGAAACAATCATTTTTAATTGGACCGAGAGTTATGGTGATGATGGAACTGATTATTGGACAATTCCAGAACACCTTGAAAAATTAGGGTTTGTATATACCGGGAGTGATGCCAAGATCCTAAAAGAAACAATAGATAAGGTCAATGTAAAAAAAGTGATGCTAGAAAAAAACATCTTAACTCCAAGAACAAAAATTTACGAAACTGTAGAACCAAATGGCTGGACCACTTTTCCGGCTCTGGTAAAGCCGGCGAGAGAACATTGTTCGACCGGGATTACCCGTGATGCGGTGGTAGATAATGCAGAGCAATTACACAAAAGAGTTGAATATATATTAGAAATGTATGGTCCTCATGGAGTGATTGTGGAAGATTTTATTGAAGGAAATGAATACAACGTCGCAATCTGGGGTAATGAAAAACCCGAGGCGTTACCGATCGGAATGATTGATTATTCCGGATTTGATGATTATCACGATCGGATCTGCAGTTTTGATGCCAAGTGGAGAGAAGGATCAAAAGAATATGTGGGAACGGAAGTGATCTGCCCGGCTCCATTGACGGCCGTGATGAAGAAAAAATTGGAGGACCTGGCGATCTCTGCTTATAAACTTTTTGGATTGAGGGATTATGCCCGGATTGATATCAGGGTGAGAGACGATATTCCTTATATTCTGGACGTAAATTCAAATCCTGATATTACTACTTCTGGAGGATTGGTCCGGTCAATCAGAAGAGCCGGCTATAGTTATGGCGAGGGTGTGGCAAAGATACTCTCGATGGCCCTTTCACGGATGAATAAGTGATACTATTTTATTAGATGAGGAATAAGCTGGTTTGGCATCAGGTGGTTTTGTTTGCAACCTTGCTTTTGTTGACGGCGGTACGTTTTTTCTCGAGAGGAAGGGTTTTGTCTGATATTTGGCTATTCTGGTGGTTGGGAGCAGTTTTGGGTTTCTTGTTTGTATTCTTTGACCGGCTGGTATATGCCCTGGCGAACTCGGAGGAAGTCGGGTCTATGAAGATCAAAGAGCTTTTTTTTCGGGGCAGAATTGTCGAAGCGTTGGCTGCGGCTTTTGCCGAGCGAGAGCACCAAAAGGGACTGGTGATGAGAAGTGCCCTTTTCGTCGTTATCTGGGCGGTCCTCTCGGTGTTTACAGCGACTTCGGTAGACAGCGGTCTGGCTCGCGGATTTATCCTGGGAATTGGAACGCATCTGATATTTGATTTGGCTTGGGATTATTTTGGCGGCAACCGGGATGTGGAACTTTGGTTCTGGCATGTCAAGAAAATCACGAAAACGGAAATAGATTGGTTTGTCAGAGGAAGTCTCGTGTTTTATCTATTAATAATTTGGTTTCTTTAGTATTGAGAAATGAAAATTGATTGGAAATACCAACTACAGCAATATGGCGCGGCGCTGATGGTGGCGGTACCAGTTTTCGTCAGCCTTTCGCTTTATATCTTTTATCGGCGGGGCTACTACGATCTTTATATCGCCAATAAAGTCTTTGCCGGGGACAGCGCAATACTCTTAGGAATAATTTTTATTCTCGGACCCTTGAGCCGCTTCTTCAATGTTTTTGATCGTTGCCTCCAGTACCGGAAGGAAATCGGAATTGTGGCTTTTTTCCTGGCTTTGATCCACGGAATGGTTTCGCTGTTTTTTCTGCCATCTAAATTCCCTTTAGCGCGTTATTTTTCAACATTTAATTGGCCTATCTTTTTTGGTTTGGCGGGGTTGGTTGTATTGATAATACTTTTCTTTATTTCTAACGATAAGATGGAGAATGCTATTGGACCGGAGAGGTGGTGGCGGTTGCAGAACTGGGGTTTGCGGCTGGTCGTCGGGTTGACAGTTTTGCATGTCTTTGTGATGAAAATGAATGGCTGGTTAAGTTGGTACAAAGTTGGGGGAGAAGCGGCGCTGGCGCATCCGGAACTCCCCGGTGGTGGCCTATTGGTAGGTTGGTTTCTGGGATTTGCCGTTCTGGTTCGCTTGTCTGAGTTTGGCGGAGTGAGGTTTGGGCGGATTGTTTGGTATTTTAGTATCGTAGCCCTACCGATTGTCTTGGCGGTGACCTTTTGGTGGGGATTTCGGGTAGAGAAAATCAAGGCAACGGCTTGTTTCACCAGAGAGCGGGTTGATAGAGCGTTAGATGAGAAAAAATGTCTGGTGATTTTTGATAATAAGGTTTATGACATGACCGGCGCGGCGAAGTGGGATCTGACCGGACACATTGGAAAACATCTTTGCGGCAAGGAATATGACAAAGAAACAATTGAGAAAGGCCCCCATAATACAACGGTGATGGAGCCGTTTTTGATTGGAAAACTGTGTGAAAAAGAAGGAAGTTGACAACACATACCCCGGTGGGTATATTAAAAATATGTCAATAGAGGAAAAAAGAAGTCTAGAAGTAATGTTGAAAAGAATTGGTGGTCAGGTAAATGGAATTGCCAAGATGATTGACGATGATAAAGATTGTGAAGCAGTGATGACCCAGATCGTAGCGGCAATGAGTTCACTAAAGAGTGTTGGCAGGTCGGTCCTGGCTGATACCACCTGCAGTTTGCCCAAAGAGGAATCAATGAAATTGTTAAAAAGGTATCTTTAAATTAATAGTTAAAATATAGATATGGCAGCAATACATTTTTCTGATCAGGACTTCGGGGAGAAGGTTCTCAAAAGTTCATTACCAGTGTTAGTTGATTTTTACGCCGAGTGGTGTGGTCCTTGCCGCATGGCTGCTCCGATCATTGACGAACTCTCGGAAACTTACAAAGATAAAGTATTGATTGGCAAAGTTGATGTTGATGCGAGTACCGCGACGGCGGCAAAGTATGGCATCCAGAGTATTCCGACAGTAATTATGTTCAAGGGTGGAAAAGAGGCTGAGCGGAAAGTGGGTTTTGGCGGTCGGAGCGGCTATGAAGAGATGATTAAAAAAGTAGCATAGTATGGAAAACAATCCTGTCCGTAATGTCATCATCATTGGCGGAGCGTCCGCCGGTTATACCGCGGCAATTTATCTGGCCAGAGCCACTTTGGCACCTTTGGTCCTGGCAGGAGAAAATGCGGGGGGACAATTGATGTTTACTGACGAGGTGGAGAACTTTCCCGGTTTCTCCAAGGGGATCAAAGGACCGGATTTGATGATGGAGATGGAAGTTCAGGCCAAGAGGTTTGGAGCAGAGATAATGAATGTGAATGTGAGTAAGGTTGATTTTTCGGGACAGATAAAAAAGGTCTGGGTCGGGGAGACGGAGTATCAGGCGAAGGCAGTGATCCTGTCTTTGGGAGCGGCCTCAAGAATGTTGGGAGTCGGAGAAGAACGGTTGTTGGGACGCGGGGTGTCAACCTGTGCGGTTTGTGATGCGGCACTCTTTAAAGATAAGACGGTTTTTGTCGTTGGGGGTGGAGACGCAGCGATGGAAGATTCGCTGGCGCTGGCGAGGTTCACGCCCAAAGTGACTCTGATCCACCGAAGGGGAGAGTTCAAGGCCAGTAAAATTATGCAGCAGAGGGTTCTAATTGAAAAGAAAATTCCGGTACTATTGGGAAAAGAAGTGATTGGGGTCGTAGGGACGGATAAGCTGGCAGCGATAAAAGTAAAAGATTCCCAAACTGGTGAGAAAAAGGAGCTGCCGGCGGACGGATTGTTCCTGGCGATTGGGCATACCCCGACAACAAGTATTTTGAAAGATCAGGTGGAACTGGATTCTCACGGCTATTTGGTATCAAAAATGACAAGCAACAAACCGCAGATGAATCAGGAAGTCTGGCTCTCTGATTTTCCGACTCAAACAAGCGTCACCGGTGTTTTTGGAGCCGGTGATATGGTTGATATCCGTTATCGTCAGGCGATCACTGCGGCAGGCATGGGTTGTATGGCGGCACTGGATGCGGAGAAATTTTTAACCGGCGCGATCAGCAGCTGGTAATAACCACATGACACACAACCTGGAAAGAAACGAAGTTCCCGAAAGAATTAGGGAAATAGTAATTGGGCGCGTCCCCGACGAAGAAGGGGAACTGGCCGAGTGGTTGGCTGAATGTAGTGAAATCCAGTTCGAAGCTTATCTCGAACTAACGACCGCGGAATCACCGGAAAGTGAAACGGCAAAAGATCCGGAAGACGACGAGGGCGAAACGTATTAGAATTAGAGGTAATGAAACCGGCAGAAGTAATTAAACAGGTGTTGGAGAAAATCGTGGGAGATGGAGCTAATTTTGTGGTGGAACATCCTGCCGATGAGAGCCATGGCGATTACGCTACCAATGCCGCGATGGTTTTAGCCAAGGAACAAAAGACAAATCCACGCGAATTGGCGGCAAAAATAAAAGAGGAACTGGATGCTAGTGATGGGCTGAAAATACTGATCGATCGGATAGAAATTGCGGGACCAGGATTTCTTAACTTCTGGCTAAAGGATGATTATTTGGTTAGTCAGTTTGAGGAATTGAAAAATCTGGGAAATAAATGCGGTGATTCCGATTTTATGAATGGTAAAAAGGTGTTGGTGGAATATTCATCACCCAACATCGCCAAAAGATTCAGCGTAGGACACCTGAGGTCAACCATCGTCGGCCAGGCTCTGTTTAATTTTTACAAACACAGTGGTGCATCAGTAACCAATGATAACCATCTGGGAGACTGGGGAACGCAGTTCGGCATGATCATTGCCGCGGTGGAAGAGGATGGAGTAGATATTTCGAAAATGGATGTCGCCGGATTTGAAGAAATTTATGTGAAGTTTAATAAGAAAGTTGAGGTTGATCCTCAGGAAAAAGATAAGGCGCGAGACGCTTTTGCGCGTTTGGAACGGGGAGATAAACGAGCTCGTGAAATTTGGCAAAAAGCCTGTGATATTTCAATGGTGGAGTTTCGGGAGATCTATAAGAAATTAGGCGTTCCGGATTTTGAGCACGAATATGGGGAAAGTACTTTCTTGGATACCATGCCCGAGGTGATCGAGGAAATGAAAAATAAGGGGGTGACGGAGGAAAGCCAGGGCGCATGGATCGTAAAATATCTGGATAAAAATGGCAAGGAATATATGCCTCCGGCTATGTTACTCAAGTCCAACGGAACCACAACATATTTTACCCGTGATTTGGCGACAATAAAGAAAAGATTAAGTGACCCCGAATTAAAATCTGATCTATATATTTACGAAGTCGGGGTAGAACAAACACTTCATTTCCGGCAAGTATTTGCTGCTGCGGAGCTTTTGGGTTGGGCGAAGAAGGAACAGTTTGTCCATGTGGCACATGGAAGACTCGCCTTACCGGAAGGTAAGATGAGTACCAGAAAGGGGAACACAATTAAGTTGGAAGATCTCTTGGGAAAAGCGGAAGAAGCCGCGACCGACGAAAGAATTGCAATCGGAGCGGTAAAATATAACGAACTGAAACGGGCTCCGGAGATGAACTATGTGTTCAAATGGGACGAGGCCTTGTCAATGGAGGGAAATAGCGGACCGTATCTTCAATACGTTTACGTAAGATGTATGGGAATTCTTGAGAAGGTGGGTGATAAATTCGGAACAACCTTGAGCTTGAACGATGATGAAAGAAAACTGCTGACTGCACTGTTGAAGTTTGGTGACGGGGAAATAGTTGAGGGCGCGGCGAGGAATTTCGCTCCTCAACAACTCTGCGCCTATTTGTTTGATCTGGCGCAAAGATTTAATGGTTTTTACGATCGGAATCGGGTCGGTGGTAGTGAGAATGAGGGATTCAGATTATTGCTGACGGCGGTGACGGGACAGGTTATCAAAAACGGCCTAGCGCTTCTCGGGATCGAAGTGGTGGAGAAGATGTAGTTGACAAGTAATTAGTTATAGGTTAAAGTATTCTTTACAAGTTAAGAAATGCGTTTGATCCCGCCGCAGCGGGAAAGCAGCAGGCTAGAAAGCTCTTAAGAGCATAAACCTGACGGAAGTCACCCGTAAAATACGACAAAGCGTGTCGGAAACGGAGCGCAGATAATGAGCGTCAGCTACTTACTGTTGGTCCACCGAAAGGTGGATTTTTTGTAGCTAACGGAAACAAGGTGGTACCGTCTTCAATTCGCCAGTTGGCGAAGAAGGCCCTTGTCTAATCCTCTTTTTTGGGGATTGGGCAAGGGCCTTTTTGATGCCAACAATTATAAAAATATTAATAAAAAATGAGTAAAGAAAGATGGAGTAAGGATGTGATTAGAAAAGAACATATGAGCATGACGCTCACGGAAATTCAACCGAACCTAATAGTGGTTGATCTTGTGATACCTAATGAGAACCATGATTCTGGAGCCGTTTGGGTTTCCGAACAGACAAGCCAGGCTGGTACAATGCTGCCGAAGTCGGTTGAAGAGGTGCTGTCGTTATTTAAAGAGGGCAGATCTATTCTCCTTGTAAGCCGGGACGGGAATCTGATCGCACATGCTTCAATTTCTTTTCTATATGAAGAGGATAAGACTTTGGAGATCGGGGGACTGATTGTTGCTTCTAATATGAGGCATTTGGGTTACGGCAGACTAGCGACGTGGGCGGTTTTGGGGTGGGCACAGTCAAAATATCCTGGATGGAAAAAGATTGCGCTGTGCAACCAATACAGTTTGCCCCTGATGATGAAATTTGGAGCGATCCCAGTCGGAATGGAGAATGCTGATCTTCTTCCTCAAGCAGTCTGGGAGGCGTGTGCTACTTGTCCTAATTTGACGAAAGCAAAAGGTTCGGGTCATTTGTGTTGTGATACGCCAGTTATTATTCCTTAATTAACAATAAATGAAAAACAAACTACTTGAGCAACTAATTTCAATTAAGTCCTATTCCGATCATGAGAATAATCTCAAAATATTTATTGTCGACTGGTTTAATGAGATAGGCATAAAAACAATCTCCCAAGGAGATAATCTGCTGGTTCATTTGAAAGGAAAAGATAATAAGAAAGCGTTTATTTTTAACTCCCATATGGATACGGTTTCGGCTGGTGATGAGTCTTTGTGGAAATTCGGTCCGTGGAATCCGACTTATGTTGATGATAAATTAGTCGGTTTGGGTGCGAGTGATATGAAGTCGGGATTGGCAGCGTCGATGTTCGTCTGTGAGAAATTTGCCGGAGGAAAACCCCCAATTGATCTTTGGTTCACTTATGTGGTTAGGGAGGAACAGGACGGCTCTGGAACAATGAGTTTTGCAAAATGGTTTAAAGATGGGGGGTATGTGAATCAATACAAAGAGATGGGGGCTATTTTTACCGAACCAACCAGTTTGACCGGAATTGATTACGGTCACAGAGGAAATCTGTTTATCTATGCAAAGGCTACCGGGGATTCCGGTCATGCAAGCAGACCTAAGATGAACAAAACTCATGCAGTAAAACAAATGATCAAATTTTCTTCGGCTCTGGAAAAGGAGATGCTCAAGTGGCAGGAGGAATTTAAGAATGATGTTTTTGATCCGCCGACGGTAGGCCTATTCACCTCGATTCATGCAGGGATAAGAAATGTCAGTAAGGGTTTGGAAGTGGAATCGCCAAATAAATTTCCGGCAAGCTGTAAGGCAACCTTTGATATCAGAACGGTTCCTGGTTTTCATGAGGTCGTCCTAGAAAAAATCACCGATCTGGGGATTAAAATGGGCGTGGAAATCGGATTGGAGTTTCCGGCCGCTCCATCCGGCTATACAGACCCTAAGGATAAGATAGTAAGGTTAGCCAAGAAAATACTGGGAGAGGCGAAGCTCTCTGTTTCTCAGGGGTCAGCCGATTTGGGCTTTCTGTCGGGGCTGGGAGTAAAGGGAATTATTTTTGGGCCAGGAGAAAAGGACCAGGCACACGAAGTGAATGAGTATTGTCATCCTGAACAAGTTAAAAAGGCAGTTGAGGTTTATGCCAAGACTGTGATTAACTGGGCGGAGGACACTGCGTAATTATTAAGTTACAATAAGTGAGATGTATCAAAAAACTGATGAGGAAAAAATTATTGAGATCCTAACGCGTGGGGTGGCAAATATTATCCCCGGACGGGAACCACTCGAAACGTTGCTTCGGTCGGGAAGGAAATTGAACGTCTATCACGGGATTGATCCGACCTCGACCAAGATCCACCTCGGTAATGCGGTGCCGTTGCGACGTCTGCAGCTCTTTGTCGAACTGGGCCACAATGTCACTTTCCTGATCGGGGACTTTACCGCCTTGATCGGAGATACTTCGGACAAAGAAAGCGAAAGGCCGGTCCTGACTTATGAACAGATCGAGGAAAACTTTAAAACCTACAAAGAGCAAGCGGAAAAGTTTTTGGACTTTTCCAAGGTTACCTTGGTGCATAACAGTGATTGGCTGCAGAGTCTGAACTTCCCCGGAGTGGTGAAGCTGATGCGCCACTTTACCCTGAATGACTTTATCAGCCGGGAGCTGATAAAAAAACGTTTGACCGAGGGTAAAAGCGTGAGTTTGCCAGAAGTAATTTACCCGGTGATGCAGGGATATGATTCGTGGCATTTGGATACTGATGTCCAGATCGGTGGGACAGATCAGGTTTTTAATATGCAGGCGGGAAGAACTTTGCAGAAAAACTTGCGTCAGAAGGAGTCGTTCATTGTCGAGAACGAATTTCTCCCGGGAACCGATGGGAGAAAGATGAGCAAGACCTGGGGGAATGGGATTAACCTGACTGACAAACCTGAGGATATTTATGGCAAGATCATGTCAATTTCTGACGATGTGATTATGGCCTACTTTACCCTGGCTACTTCTTTGCCAATGAATAAAGTGAGTGAGTTTTCGGAAAGATTGGCAAAGAAAGAGCACCCAATGGGAATCAAAAAGGAATTAGCAAAGATCATTGTCACCGAATTACTCGGGGAAGAGGCGGCGAAAACGGCGGAAGAACATTTTTCAGCGACGGTAGTAAATAAAACTCCGGCGGAAGACGCCGCCGTCGTGAAATTAACTAACCCAAAACTGCTGATGGACGAGCTGATCGGCTTTGTTCTCGAGAACAATTTGGTCGAAAGCAAATCCGAATTCCGCCGGCTACTTGAACAGGGTGGTATTTACCTTAATGATGTCCGGGTCGAGAAAGATGCGACTGAATTTACCCTGAAGGCTGGGGAAAATGTGGTCCGCCTCGGCAAGAGGAAGTACCTCAAATTAGTGATCGGTTAATCACCCATTTCCTCTATCCAGCAACATCATGTCAAGGTAGGTGCTAATGACTTCTTGGGCTTTCTTCAATGAATTCAGATCAACATACTCATCCTTGCAGTGGGACATCTCATTTGGTCCAGGACCAAAGGCAATACAGTCGCATCCCAGAGCCGATTGGACAATCTGAACTTCGTAGAAACCCTGAGAATTGATATCAGCGTAGTTTGGTGCGATTTGACTTGCTGTCATTGCCTTCTCAAACTGCTTCAACCGGGATTTGGGCGTCAAGAAGGAACCAAAGATGAATTTGATGTTTATCCCCGACACTTCAACCCCCAAGTCCTTGCCAATATTGGCTAGATTTTCTTTGATAAATTCCACGGTAATTTTCGGATTACCGATGCGGATAGAGAAATGTATCTTTGCGTAATTGGGGACGATATTGTCGACACTTTTCACCTCACCTGATCCTGAGCCTAAGCCTCCATTCAAATAGCAAAGATTGACGGAAGTTTGGACTTCTTCTGGATCAAACGATTGACAATACCCTTCGAACTGTCGGATCAGTTCGACGGCCTTTTCAATTGCGTTGATGCCGAGATATTTCCGTCCAGAGTGAGCCGCCTTACCGATGACTACAGCTTCGATAGCTGAGACTCCGCGGCAACCGCTTAATATTTTCAGGTTGGTTGACTCAACGTTGATAATAAGTTTCGGTTTCAACTTGAAATCTTCAACCAACTTTCTTGCGCCCTTGAAACTATATTCTTCATCTACGGTGAAAATATAGCCCAATCCCGCCCTGCTGGAGTTAAGTGCAATATCGAGCATCATGGCGAGGCCCGACTTCATGTCAACGGAACCCAGACCATAAAGTTTGCCGTCTTTTTCATATGGCTCGAAAGGACTTCGTTCCTGTTCTTTGGGGGGGACAGTGTCCATGTGGCCAATGAGAACGATCTGTGGGTCTTTTCCGTCCGTGGCAATGATATTTCGACGTCGGCCCTCGACAATTTGCTCAATAATTTTGAGCCGTTTATTTTCGGATAACTTGGATTTGATGAAGTCAGCCAAATTTCCCTCATTGTTTTTTTCATCTACACAAGAGGGAATGGCGATCAGTTGTTTGAGCAGAGTTATTGTGTTTTTCATATTTTATTTAATGAATTATTAATTTTTTTATGCAAAAAAACCCGCCGTGCGGGTTGTTTCTCAAAGTCTTATTTAGTGAAAATTGCTATCCGAGAAGCATCCCCGCGGGTACAGAATGGGCGAAGTGATGCCACGTGTTTCGGAATAACATTGTGGAAATCATATCTCGAAAAGAGCTGTTATGTCAAATTTGAGGCTATGTAGAAGTCAAAATTGCTTCTTTGGCGATCTGGAAGATATTGGCCAAACTAGATTCTGTTTGGTGAAATTCCGGTTTCCACATTAATTCGGCGAGTGAATCGCTAATGGTAAAAATGGCTCCCAAATCGACACCACGATATTGTGCTACTGCAAAAAGAGCCGAGGCCTCCATTTTGACGGTAGCGACACCGTCCTCCTGGTATTGTTTGGCCCCGG
>CAYQLI010000008.1:12080-20805 GCA_964418355.1 uncultured Pseudomonadales bacterium
TAGTTTCTCGATAGGGAGCATCAATGGTCCAGCTGGTTCCTAGCGTGTATTTTTGGTCAAGTTTTGCCATGATTTCCTCAATTTGCCTCGTCAGATTTTTTGAGGCAAAGGCGTATTTTGAGGGGGCCAGATAATGATGAGAGGTGCCTTCGTCTCGGATAGAGCGGTCACAAACCATTAGGCTTCCCACCTCGAGGTTTTTTTGTAATGCCCCCGCGGTCCCGACCGAAATGAATTTCTTAACCCCAAACTCAATCAGCTCTTCAAGAAGAGTAACAGCCACTGGTGCCCCGATACCGAAATTTGCAATGACTCCGATCTGGTCGTTAGTTTCATCGAGGATGTAGAACTCACCACTAAAAGCATCGACCTTAGTTACTTTATGTTCAGAAAGAATACGTTTAAGGAGTTTGGATTGATAACAAAAGATGACACCTTTGGGTGGAGCAATAGTGGGATATTTCCCTTGTTCCTTTTGGTATTTGGCAAAATCTGAGGGAGAAATCATTGAGTCGTTATCGTGTTTTCCGGAGAAGTTTGGGAAAGCCATATTTGAGATTATATCCTTTCTAAACTTGAATACTAAAGTTTTTGGGTGTATTCTTATGTTAGTTAAATTGTGCTGATGAGATGGATTCACCAACCATTTAGGCACAGCCGGTAGCGGCAAGCTACCAATTAAGTTGACCACCAGGTAAGCAGGATGGAACCGCTCGAGAGAGTTCCTGCAAAGCTAAGGGTGGTTTTTTTATTACTAAAAATACTAAAGAAAAATGGCAGACATACAGTCGAACCAAAATGAAGAGGTCCTTGATCCAAGGGATCATCGGGTTATCGGTCGTGAATTGGACCTATTTACTTTTTCTGACACCGTCGGGAAGGGTTTACCTTTGTGGACCAGTCGGGGAACCACCTTCCGCCGGGAGCTTGAGCGTTTTATCGTGGACACGGAACTCGCGTGGGGCTATCAGCACGTAATGACGCCGGATATCGCGAAAATTGATCTATATAAGAAGTCCGGACATTACCCGTATTACAAAGAGACGATGTATGCGCCGATTAAAATTGACGAAGAGGAATTCATGCTTCGGCCGATGACCTGTCCGCATCACTTTGAATTGTTTCTTTCTAGGCCGAGAAGTTATCGAGATCTGCCGATGAGAATTGCCGAATTGGCCAAACTTTATCGCTATGAACTTTCCGGGGTTTTGACCGGTTTGATCCGGGTAAGGTCATTCTGTTTGGCAGACGCCCATATTGTTTGTGCCGATGAAGAACAAATGAAAAGTGAGATCAAACACGCGCTGGACCTGATCGAGTATGTCGCGGGCGTTTTCGGCTTGAAGATGGGGGAGAACTATCGCTACCGTTTATCTCTCGGAGACCGAACCAACACGAAGAAATATTATGATGATCCGGCCTCATGGGAAAAAGCAGAGTCGGTATTGCGGGAAGTGCTCAAGGAAAGGAAATGTGATTTCTTTGAGGCGGCGGACGAAGCGGCTTTCTATGGACCAAAGATTGATATTCAGATGAAGAAGGCTTCCGGAGTCGAAGAAACGGCCTTTACGGTCCAGTACGACTTTGTTATGCCAAGGCGCTTCAATCTCGTTTTTACCGATAAGGAAGGAAACGAAAGATTGGCTCTTGTTGTTCACCGATCCAGTATTGGGGCAATCGAAAGAATCGCTGCTTTCCTGCTGGAACATTTTTATGGTAATCTGCCTCTCTGGTTGGCGCCAATGCAAGTGGCGATCTTGCCGGTTTCGGAAAAGGTAATTGAGTACGCGACCAAGATCGAGTCGGAGTTAAAGGAAAAAGGTATTCGAGTCGAGCTAAATAGTGATGCCGAGTCCTTGGGAAAGAAGATTAGAAACGCCGAAGCGATGAAGATTCCTTATATGCTGATCGTGGGTGAGAAAGAGGCGGCTGAAAACAAAGTGTCGGTCAGAGCTCACGGCCAGAAAGATCTGGGAGCAATGGAGTTGGCTGGGCTGATCGAGAAAGTGAAAAAAGAAATCGAGACCAAGGCGCTGCCGGAAGGCTATTAATAGCCGAAAGAGTCGGTTTCGTCATCGTATGGAAAGATGGCGAGCACCTGGTCCGAAGACAGCGCGACGAGGAAATTGACGGAGTCAAAGTAAGTACCACTTTGTTCTTCGGGACGGGTGAGATTCCTAACTTCGGCGGTCATGGTCATGCCGGCAGGAGAAAAGAATTCTAAAAAGCATGGTTGATTGGCGGCCGCCTTTTGACGAAATTCTGCAATAAACCGATCACGGATGCCTTTTTTTAGGCGAATCGGAGTAAGGAAAAGTTCTCTTGAGCGGATTATTCCCTGCTCATCAGGCCATTCTTCAGTGGTACGAGGATCAAACCTGGGACAATCGATCAGAGAGTAGACATTTTCCTTTGGCATATGTGGTGATATTACCACTGGTGATAAAATTATGGCTATGGCATCGAGAATTGATGAGATCATCACCGATCGAAAGAGGAAAATGCAGGAGCTTACGGCTTTGGGTATCGAGTTATTTCCGGCTAGAAGTCAGAAAGATATTGCCAATGCGGAGGTGGTTGAGAATTTCACGAAATACGAGGGAAAGAGTTTTAATCTGACCGGAAGAATAGTTGCCTGGCGGGAACACGGCAAATTGATTTTCGGCCACATTCTGGACCAATCCGGCAAGATCCAGTTGTTTATCCGCGAAGACTTTCTGTCTCCGACGAGCAAAGAAAAACAGACAATTGGCTTCTCCGATCTGCACCTGCTGGATATCGGGGATTTTATCCAGGTTTTCGGAGAAATCGTCAAAACCAGAACTGGGGAGATTTCGGTGCAAGTCAAAGAAATAAAACTGTTGACCAAGTCGCTTCGGCCCCTGCCGGAAAAATGGGCCGGTATCAAAGACGCAGAGATCGCCTTTCGGAAAAGATATTTGGACTTTATCGTCAATCGCGACAAGGTGGAACGGTTTATTAGAAAGTCTAAGTTTTGGGAGGCGAACCGTCAGTTTATGAAGGATCACGGCTTCATTGAAGTCGAGACGCCGATATTGGAGTCGCATACCGGCGGAGCGGATGCCCGACCTTTTGTCACCCATATGAATGCTTTGGATCAGGACTTTTTCCTAAGAATTTCCACAGAACTTTATGAAAAAAGATTGATCGGAGCCGGTTTCGAGAAAATCTACACTTTGGGTCCTAACTTCCGCAACGAAGGTATTGATGACGAACATTTGCCCGAGTATTACCAGCTGGAATGGTACTGGGCCTATGCCGATTATCACGATGGCATGAAACTGATCAAGGAAATGTATCGGTATATCGCCCGCGAAGTTTACGGCAGGACCAAATTTGAGAGTCGGGGGATGACCTATGACCTTTCTGACGAGTGGGAAGAAATTGATTATGCCAAGGTGATCAAAGAAAAATTGGGGATTGATATCTTCACCTCGACGGATGGGCAGATGATGAAGGTGGTCAAGGCAAAGGGATTGAAGTTGGCGGGGGATATCAACAGGGCGAGATTGATTGATAACCTATGGAAGCTAGTGCGAAAAGAAATCGCGGGTCCCGCATTCCTCATTAACGAACCAAAATTCATGTCGCCTTTGGCCAAGAGTAAGCCGGAGAATCCGGAATTGACGGAAAGATTCCACGTCATCATTGCCGGATCGGAAGTTGGGAATGGGTACACCGAACTGAATGACCCGCTGGATCAACGAGCGCGATTTGAAGAACAGGAGAAGGCGAGAGAGGCGGGAGATGAAGAAGCACAAATGATGGATATGGACTTTGTCGAGATGCTTGAATACGGCATGCCGCCAACCTGCGGCTGGGGACATTCGGAGCGGCTATTCTGGTTTTTGGAGGATGTTTCGGCGCGGGAAGGAACGCTCTTTCCGGCCATGAGAGTGAAACAAGAAGAGCAAGAAAAAAGTGAGGAAGAGTGAGGGAGAGAATTTTAGGGGGCAAACAACAGAATGGATTATATCATCAATTAAAGATAGATATTGATTTACCGGTGAAATTAACCGAAAATGGTATCTCATGAAGTATATTTTTGTTTCTGGTGGAGTAGTTTCTGGTTTGGGTAAAGGGATCACCTCAGCCTCGATAGGCACCATTCTTCAGGGTAAGGGGATACGGGTCACGGCGGTGAAGATAGATATGTACCTGAACATTGATGCCGGAACGATCCGGCCCCAGGAGCACGGTGAGGTGTTCGTGACCGAGGATGGCCTGGAAACTGATCAGGACCTGGGTAATTACGAACGTTTCATGAGCACTTCGCTGCGACGGGAAAACTATATGACCACCGGCCAGGTATATAAGGCAGTGATAGATCGGGAGCGCGCCTTTGGTTATGAGGGAGAAGACGTCGAGGTGGTACCCCACGTGACTGATGAGATCATCAATCGGATCGCGACCGCGGGGGAGAAGGCAAAGGCGGAGGTGGTAGTCGTGGAACTGGGGGGAACCGTCGGAGAGTACCAAAACGGAGTCTTTTTTGAGGCCAGCAGGATCTTGCATTTGCGTCAGCCAAAGGACGTGATCCAGGTTCATGTCACATATCTGCCTTTCTTGAAAAATATTGGAGAATTGAAGAGCAAGCCCGCCCAGCAATCAGTCCAACGGCTAAATGGTATGGGAATCCAACCTGATTTTGTCGTGGCCAGAAGCGAGAAGCCGATTGATCAACGGAGATTGGAAAGATTGTCGGTTTTCTGTAACCTGCACGCTGATGACATCATCGGGGCACCGGACCTGCCGAGCATCTACGAAGTGCCTCTATACATGGATGAGCAAAAGTTCGGTGAGAAGATCATGAAGAAGCTTGGGCTAAAGAAGAAATTGGTTGCGCCGGGTCTCTCGAAATGGAGAAAGTTTGAGGAAGCACACCAAAAGGCGAAGAAAGAAATAAAGATCGCGATGGTGGGCAAGTACTTTGCCACCGGAGACTACAAACTGGCCGATTCCTATGTCTCGGTGATCGAAGCGATCAAACAAGCCTCCTGGCTACAGGGGATCAAGCCGGAGTTGGTTTGGGTTGACAGCTCTGAGTTTGAAAAAGGCGAGATCAGCCTTTCCGGATATGACGCGATTGTGGTGCCACAGGGTTGGGGTAGTCGGGGCGTGGAGGGGAAACTGAAGGCGGTGAAGTATGCGAGAGAAAATAAAATTCCATATCTGGGACTGTGTTTTGGGATGCAGATGGCGACGATCGAGTTTGCCAGAAATGTCCTCAAACTTGACCTAGCCAACTCGACCGAGGTAGATCCGGAGACAAAATATCCGGTGGTCCATGTCATGCCGGAACAGGCAGAGTACTTGGCGAAGAAACAATATGGCGGAACAATTCGTTTGGGGGCTTGGCCCTGTCAGGTGAAAGCGGGAACAAAACTGGATAAAGCCTACAAAGAATTTGGTAAAAGCACCAACGCCCCTTGGCATCATTCCAATGGTCTGAATGTGGCGCCGGAGGGGACCACCAATGTGATCTATGAACGGCACCGCCATCGCTATGAATTCAATAACGCTTTTCGGGAACAATTTGAGGCGGCTGGCTTCGTTATTTCCGGGACATCGCCGGATGGGAAGTTGGTTGAGGCGATCGAACTTTCTGATCACCCATTCTTTGTGGGTACGCAATTCCATCCGGAATACATCTCCCGACCGATGACGCCGCATCCGATCTTTATGGCTTTCATCAAGGCCAGTTGCCGGTAATGAGTAAGTTGCTGTTGGGGACGACGAATAAATCGAAATTGCAGTGGTACAAAAGTGTGCTCTCCGGCTATCCGATCGAGGTGGTGGATCTTTCCTCTTTTCCCGGCGCTCCGGTAATTGAGGAGGATCTTTTTGATATCGAGGGCAATGCAGTCAAAAAATCCAATACTTTGGCAAAATTTTCCGGTCTGACGACCCTGAGTACCGATACAGGAGTTTTTATTGATGCTCTAAATGGAGAGCCGGGAGTAGCGGCCAGAAGATGGATGGGGGAATTGCCGGATGATGTAACTGATGAAGAATGGATCAGTTTTTTCTTACAAAAGATCGCTGGGATTCCTGAAGAAAAACTGACTTGCTATAAAAAAACAGTGACTTCGATCTCCTTCCCTAGTGGAGAATCAGAAAGTGTTTCTTTGGTTCTTACCGGTAGGATCAGAATCAATCCCAAACCAAAATACGTGGAAGGATCACCCTTTGGGGCCTTCTTTTGGCTGGATGAATATGGTCAATTTGAGGAGGAGCTCGATGAGAAAACAAGAGAAAAATATATGCGAACTTACCGGGAAAATATTGAGCCGTTGGTTAAGAAATTGGTGTCCTAATTACGGAACACCGCACTGTTTTTTGATGGTTTCGATGAGGGCGGCGCAGAAAGCATTGCCGGTCTCTTTTTTGACCTGATCAATCTGTTCCTCCGCCGCTTCCGCGGCTTTTTGTTTGACTTCGTTGACCACGTTGTTGACAATGGTATTTGTCGTAGTGACGCCGCTGATTTGGCCATTATTGTTGGCACTTTGGTCCCCGCCAGCAGTTGTCGCAGTATCGGCGGGCAGGGGGATTTGAATTTTATCCGGAAGCAGGTCGTTTACTTTATTGATCACTGGTACGATGGTTTCCGCACCCAGGATGGCCGGGTTGGCCAGGATCGGTTGGAGGGCAGGCTTGAAACGGGGATAAAGTTTGTAGCCGCCGAAGGCAAGGCTAACGAAAAGAACGATACGGATAATTGAAGCGATCATATTTCAGATTTAAGTATAGCGCAGGTATACTATAGCGTGATGAAGTTATCTCAGATATTACATGGGATTGTGCCTGGGAGTGAAGGTTCCCCCGATATTGATGTCAACCAGGTTACCCCTGATTCGAGAAAGGTGAGGCCGGGGACAGTTTTTGTTGCCTATCGTGGGGTGGCCATGGACGGGCATGACTTTATTGATCAGGTGATCGAAAATGGTGCGGTCGCTGTGGTCGGGGAGAGGGATCTGACTTTGTCGGTACCATATTTCAAAGTGGAAAATGGAAGACTGGCCTGGGCGGAAATGGTCGCCAATTTTTATGGTAACCCGGAAAAGAAACTAAAGTTTATTGGTGTCACCGGGACTGATGGGAAGACGACCACTTCAAACTTGATCTATGAAATGCTGCTGACATCGGGACAGAGGGCGGCGATGATCTCAACTATCAAAGCGGTAGTGGCAGGAAGGGAATTCGATACGGGTTTACACACCAGCTCGCCTGACCCGGATATTTTATGGCCGTGGTTATCCGAAATGGTGAAGGCAGGGCAAACGCATGTGGTCCTGGAAACGACTTCCCATGGATTGGCCCAGTATCGTTTCGGGGACATTAAATTTGACGTAGGTGTGCTCACCAATTTGGCCCATGATCACCTGGAGTTCCATAAGACAATCGAGGCGTATCGTGACGCCAAGGCATTGCTTTTTGCCAATAGTTTGGTGTCAGTGATCAATGAGTGCTCGGCGGAAGCCGAGTATTTCAAATCAAAGGCGGCGGCAAAGGTCGTCACCTATGATGTCAGAAAGGACGTCAGAAATGTTTCTTATCTTGAAAGTGGTGGTTCAATCTGGCAGGAGTTTGAAATGAAAATTTACGATGGTTGGAAAAAGGCCAAAACAAAACTGTTGGGGGAGTATAACCTGGAAAACATTTTGGCAGCCGGAAAGGCGGCGGATGAGGTGGGTGTTTCGGAAACTGATATCTTCGCGACAATCGAAAAATTTGAAGTCTTACCGGGTCGGTTCGAGGTAGTCAAAAACAACCGTGGTTTCCGGACGATCGTGGATTTTGCCCACACCGAACAAGGACTGTCATCGGTTATCGGTATGGTAAGAAATCATTTGAGAAAAGATGGGGAAAGAATTGTTGTCGTTTTCGGCTGTAACGGCGGCAGAGATGAAACGAAAAGGGCGCCGATGGGCAAGGCGGCCTGTCAATTGGCTGATCTGACGGTGGTGACGACCGAGGACCCCAGGAAAGAACCGGTGGAGCAGATCTATAAACAGATCGAGGAGGGCTGTTTAGCCGCGGGCGGAATACTTGGAAAAACATTTTTCCGTGAGGATGACCGGGCGGAGGCAATTGACCTTGCGATCAATAAACTGGCGAGGAAAGGCGATTGGGTTTTGTTCCTCGGAAAGGGTCACGAAAAAAGCATGAATATCGGCGGGGTAGAAACGCCCTGGGACGAGGTGTCAGTAGTTACCAAAAAATTGAAATGATCGGCATCTTTGATTCTGGTTCTGGTGGTCTCTCGGTTCTTGCCGAGATCAGAAAGCTGATGCCTGATGCGGATGTGATTTATCTGGGGGATATTAAGAACGCGCCCTATGGCAGTAAAAGCCGGGAGGAGCTTGGGGCGCTGACCTCGGCGGCGGTGAGCCGGCTGTTATCTGAAGGAGCGACAAAAATAGTTTCGGCGTGTAACAGCGTCTCGGCCTCAATTGTCTTGCCGATGTTATCAATTCTTTCCTTGAAACCGTTCGATATGGTGGAGATGGTGGGACCGACAGTTAAGGCGATGAAAGATGAAAAGAGAAAAATACTGTTGGTGGCGACGCCGGCAACGATCGAATCCGGGATCTATCAGCAGGGATTTAAGTCGGTGGGAATAGAGATCGCAACTCTGGCGATTCCCGACCTGGCGGGAGCGATCGAGCAGACCGAGCGTGTCGCCCTTGGCCTCGAACGC
>CAYQLI010000009.1:0-7273 GCA_964418355.1 uncultured Pseudomonadales bacterium
GCCTGTCCCTCCGGCCGCGTCCAGCGCCTGCTCGTTTCCGAGGGCTATGCCGCTGCCAAAAAGGAATTGAAAGAACTGGAACAGATCTTTGGTTCGGACAAAACCTTCCTCGAACTCCAGCGCCATCCTTATGATAAATTTGCCGCCGTCAAAGGCATCCCTGAGTCGGTCAAAAATGAAATGCTCAGTCACTTCGAAGAGTGCAAGATCGGCGAAGATGGTCTCATCAAATTGAGTCGGGATCTGGGTCTGCCCCTCATTGCCACCAATGACACTCACTATGTGGATAAGGACGACGCTCCGGCCCAGGATGCCATCGTCTGTATCCAGACCGGCAAACAGATCGCCGATGTGAACCGAATGCGCTACATTGATAGTCCGGACTTTTATCTCAAAAGTACCGAGGAAATGGTGTCCGCCTTCTCGGATCTCCCCGAGGCGATTGATAATACGAATTTGATCGCCGATCAAGTGGACATCAAGATTACTCTCGGTCAGTGGTATTTCCCCCCTTTCAAACTGCCCAAAGGCAAGACCGCCGGCGATGTTCTGCATGAGATGGCCTACGATGGCGCCCACAAATTTTTCGGAAAAGATCTTGACGAGGTCATCACCAAACGTCTCGATTACGAACTGTCGGTCATCGAGAAAAAGGGCTACTCGCCTTACTTCCTGCTCTATAACCAGATCGTCACTCATACCAACGAAGTCGGTATCTATACCAACACCAGAGGTTCGGCGGCCGGTTCGCTCGTCTCGTATTGCTGTGGCATTACCACCGTTGATCCGATCCGTTTCAATATTCCTTTTGAACGTTTTCTGAATCCTTTCCGCCCTAGTCCCCCCGATATTGATCTGGATATTTCTGATGACCGCCGGGACGACCTCATCACTTGGCTGAAAGAAACCTATGGTGAAGACAAAGTGGCTCAGATCTGTACTTTTGGGACGATGAAAGCCAGAGCGGCAGTGCGTGACGTCGGCCGGGTTCTCGGCATGCCGTACAGCAGTGTTGATCGGATCAGCAAAATGGTCCCCGAAGGGAGCCAGGGTTTCCCGATGACCCTGAAGAAAGCCCTCGAAATTGCCCCCGAACTAAAGAAAGCCAAAGATTCCGACCCCGAGGTCGCCAAGTTAATTGAGCTGGCCCAAAAGATCGAAAGCAACAAACGCCATATCTCGGTCCACGCCGCGGGAGTGGTCATCGCCCCCGCCACACTGACGAACTACACTCCCCTACAGCTCGAACCCGGAGGAGGGGACAAGGTCATCACTCAATACGAAATGCATGCCTGCGAAGACGTCGGCCTGATCAAGCTCGATATCCTGGGAATTCGGAATCTTTCCATTTTGGCCAACGCGATCACATTGATCAAAGATTCTCTGGGTGTGACGATCAAGATCAAAGAAGTGCCTCTCGATGACAAGAAAACCTTCGAGATGCTCGCCGCCGGCCAGACCTTCGGTGTCTTCCAGCTCGCCAGTGCTGGGATGACGAAATACCTGGTTGATCTGAAACCGACACGCATTGATGACCTGATGGCCATGGTCGCCCTTTACCGTCCCGGTCCGATGGGATCGATTCCGGAATATATTGCCAGAAAACAGAATCCAAAACTGATCAAGTACTTCGACCCGCGCATGGAGAAATTCCTGGACACCAGCTACGGCATTCTGACTTATCAGGACGACGTTCTCTATACCGCCATTGACCTGGCCGGCTACAACTGGGAGGAAGCGGACAAATTCCGAAAGGCCATCGGTAAGAAGATCCCCGAGGAGATGGAGAAGCAGCATTCCAAGTTTGTTGACGGGTGCGTCGCCAATGGGATGAAGAAAGACAAAGCCGAAGATCTTTTCAAGCAGATCGAGACCTTCGCGGCATATGGTTTCAACAAGGCTCATGCCGCCAGCTACGGCATCGTCGCCTACTGGACCGGCTATGTCAAAGCGAACTACCCGGCCGAGTACATGACTTCGCTTTTGACCGCCGAATCGGGCAATACCGATAAACTGACCGAAGCAATTGCGGAAACGGGCAATCTGGGGATCAGAATTCTGCCTCCGGACATCAACGATAGTAAGACCGGCTTCACCATCGTACCTCTCCCCAAAGATCAATGGTTGAAAATAGGCCGTGCCCGCGAAGAAGGCAAGGCGATCCGCTTCGGCCTTTCCGCGATCAAAAACGTTGGTGGCGCAGCCATCACCGCCATTCTCAATGCCCGCGAAGATGGACCCTTCCATTCCCTGACCGATTTCCTGCACCGGGTCGATCTTCAAAAAGTGAACAAAAAAGTGATCGAGTCGCTTGTTGGTGCCGGGGCGATGGAACGGTTTGGCAATCGGGCTCAACTCCTCGCCGCCTATGCCGAGATCAGAAACAAAGCCGCCGGCAAAGCCAAAGAAAAAAATACCGGCCAAGGCGGCCTGTTCGATACCATGTCAAAAGAAGAAAAAGGCCACGAGAAAATGACCGACGTTCTGCCGGATATTCCCGAGATGCCCCTCACGGAGTTATTAAAGAATGAAAAAGCCCTCCTCGGTTTTTATCTTACCGACCACCCGGTCAAAAACGCCATCAAGATCGTCGCCCACCGGGTCACTCACAAGGTCAGCCAGCTCGACCCGGAATATCATGTGGGCCAGGTCGTCACCCTCGCCGGCATTCTCGCCTCGGTTCGTGCCATCAATACCAAGAAAAATAACTCGCGGATGTGTTTCGCCTCCTTTGAGGACGACACCTCCTCGATCGACTTGGTGGTTTTCCCAAAACTTTTTGCCGATTCCACCGATCTTTGGGTGGCCGACAAAGCCATTCTCGTCACCGGCCGGATAGATAAGCGAGAGGACAAACTTTCCCTCATTGTCGAAAGGGCCGAGGCGATAGACCTGAATGCCAAGATGCCCGAAAGCGAAGGCTACGAAATTGACATCCCCCGCGGTACTCCCAAAGAGGTCTTGGTAGAAATTAACTCCATTCTGAAGCAAAATCCCGGGGCTGATACCGTCACGATCGTCATCCCCAATGGCGGTGAGCCAAAGCGAATCACTCTGCCGTTTACCGTCAAGTACAACCAAGTGCTCGCGAACAAGATAGGCCGTTTATTATCCTGAGCTTGCCGAAGGACTCATCCATTCTTGCTATAAATAGCCTCTTTCTGCTAAAATATGACTCATCCTGAGCGAGGGCATAGCCCGAGTCGAAGGACCACCTAAAATATATGGCAAACCAAGTTACCTGGAAAGAAGTCAATTTCGCCGTCGGGGATACCATTCGTGTCCACCAGACCTTTGAAGAAGGCGACAAAACCCGCACTCAGATCTTTGAGGGCTTGGTCATTGCTATCCGCGGTCATGCCGGTCTGAAGTCATTCGTCGTCCGCCGCATCGCCACCAACAACGTCGGTGTCGAGAAGATCTTCCCCATCGAAACCCCCACCATCACGAAGGTTGAAGTGAAGAAGAAGGGTAGTGTCCGTCGCGCGAAGCTCTACTTCTTGCGCCAGAGGACTGGCAAGAAAGCCACGAAGGTCAAGGGACTATTCATTAAGGGAGTTTCACAGGAAGTCGAGCCAGAGACTGTCGTCATCAAGAAAGCCACCACCGAAAGACCCGAAAAAGAAGAAGTTGTAAAGACGAAAGTCGCTCGTGCCGAAAAACCCGCCAAAGAAAAGAAAGTGAAGAAGGGCCCGAAGAAGATCGTCCGCAAGGAACGACAATTCGTCCGCTAAGCTTTAGCTTCCTCCGCCTCCTTTTCCCCTCCCACTTCTTTCAAAAATCCTGCCAGTGAATTGTAATGATCGGCAATTTCTAGTCGAGCTATCAACCGACGCCTTGCCCGCTCTGTCGTCGTCAATTTGTCGAAAACCCTATCCATTTCGGCCCGAATCCTGTTACCAACAATAGGTATTCCTCCCCATTTCATCAATTTTTCTCTTAGCTTGTCCGATGAATTTTTCAGGGCGGCGATTTCTTTGTCGGTTCCTCGCAGATTTTCAGTCACGACCTCGATGTCAATTGCCGGAAAGCCCGGTTCTGATATCCCCACCGTCAATCTGTCAGCTCTCTTTAGTGTTTCGGAGAGAAGCTCGACACCTTTATGTTCACGTCTTAATTGCGCAAACTTACCATGATATCTATTTTCGTCCCCATGACCCAATACCCCGTCCATCTGCAATCTGGCAATGACGCTGTCCAAGTTATGAGCCGCTTGAGCGGCGACGTCGCTTTCAAATTTCTTCGCGGTTTGCCCGAGTCTTACCAGTAGCTCCTCTCTCTCCTGTACCTTGGCCAGAGACATCGAGCCGGTCAGTTTTTGCTCGAGGTCCTTAAGCGCCCGCCATCTGCCGATCGCCTCATCCATACTCACGAAATCTAATCCGTGATTGATCTTCCGGATCTTTGTCTCTAGATTGTCGAGATCCAATACTCCGCCTCGTTCCATCACCTCCTCAAAGGTTTCGTATTCTGCGCGTAGCTGTGCGACCAACTCCACGGCATCCGGCTGTTTTGCCAAGATATCAAGAGCAGTCGCTTTTTCTCCGGAAACCAATTGCTGCCTCGCCTCAAGAAATTGCGTTCGCAATCCTGGCAGTTTGTTTTCTCTGCGGTATTCAAACCCATCCAAAGTTTGTCTAATCGTGACGAGTGCGTTTTCGCGGCTCTGTGCATTTTCTTCACTCGTATCCTTCTTAACAAATTCAAGTATATCCAGTAGTGAAGTCTTCGCCGCTTCAAGCCCTTCATCGGTAGCGATTCTTCTGCGTTCATCCCCGGTATGATCGGCTTGTGACAGTAGACCAATGTTGCCACCCACCTCTGTTATTCCTTTAATTAAACTGCCCGGAAGGTCGTTATCTCTTCGTTGGCTTTCGTCCATACTATTATCATAAGCCATCGGCCGCGCCCCCACTAGTGATCGTGTTGTAAGATCGAGTAATGATCGCAGAATTAAAGGAGACCGCTACCATTCAGCAAGTCGAAAATTTTATTTCCCATTTTCCGGCCTTCGCCGGCTTTAAGCCAGAGCTAGTTGATAGCGGCGTCTCAACGGCAGTTTATCGTTTACGAGGCGAAACCGAAGTTTTTTATCTCCGTCTGGGTAATCACGGTGAAAATATGTCTAGCGAAGCCTTGGCTCATCAGCTGATGCTCGAGAAAGGTGTCTCAGTCCCCAAAGTACTTGAGTATGCGGATGCTGATCCGAGAATCGGCCGGTCTTTTATGTTCACCTCGGAAATTCCGGGAGTCAGAGCTGACCAGGACCCCGCCGCTACCGCGGAAACCTTTTTCCAGGCGGGAAAACAACTAGCCCTGATCAATTCAATTCCGGTAGACAGATTCGGCTGGGTCAATAGAGATGAGCAGAACGCCAAAAAAATAACCGGCACCTACGATACCTGGGAGGCTTGGGCTCTTGATCTTGATAGTCTCCGTTCGCAATTGGACAACCTAACCGGCTTGGGCATCATCACCCGAGAAAAAGCAGAAAAAATTATTAACTACGTCGAAGCTAACCGGAATCTCATCTCCTGTCCGCAGGCTTTTCTGTCCCATGGAGACTTCGACATCAGTCACATCTTTTCGTCCACAGGGAAATATTCCGGCATCATTGATTTCGGGGATATCAGATGTGCCAGCCCGTATCATGATTTATCTCATTGTTATACCTTTAGTCCAAGACATTTCCCCGATCTGCTCAAAGGTTATCTGAGCATTAATCCATTGGAGGGTGACGTCATGGCCAAAATCAAATTTGAAGCTGTATTGTTCGGGATCGGCAAACTTAATTGGATGATCCAAAACCTACCCAAAGACTCAACCCTCCACCACCCAGTTCTCACGCTAATCTCGTCTATCTAGCGCCGCTAGAAAGTTTTCCACATTTAGGATACAATGACAAGATTGTCAGTTTTTCTGGGTAAAGACTATGTCATACTACGGTCTTGATTTCGGCACGACTAATTCCTCGATCAGTATTCTAAAGGACGGCAAACCATACCTTTTCCCGATTGATACATCAGCGGCCAACGCCGCGGTCATCCGTTCCGCCTTGTATTTTTATCCCCGGAAGTTCGTCGTCCATAGTAACGTTCCCAAAGAACAGATCTATTCCCAAACTTTCAAACCCGATCAATTTCATTACGAAGGTGAGCTAAAAACAATCATCGGCTCGGATGCTGTCCAAACCTATCTTAATGATAACGAGTCGCGCCACTCCGGTATCAAAAGGAAGATCTATACCGGCAAAATTATTCCCAATGTTATCCTGTGGACCGATGGCTACAGCGGCAAAGTTCATACCGCCAATGTCCCCGAATACTACGAAGAAATAGATTACGGTATCGGGCGTCTTTTTCATGCCCTGAAGACCGCTCTAAGGTCGCCGATCTTCAAAGGAAACCGGGTCTTTGGTAACTACTACGACCTGGAACAACTCATTGGTCTACTCATTAGTCAGGTCAAACGCCAAGCAGACGAGATCACCGGCGAGAAAATTGACTCCGTCGTTTGTGGCCGGCCCAGATTCTTTAGCCCCGACCCCGTGAAAGATAAGGCCGCCGAGGAACGCCTCCGAGAGGCCCTTCGCCAAGCCGGATTCAAACAGATCAAGTTCGAATATGAACCGGTCGCCGCGGCCAAGTACTATCTCTCCCGCTTCCAAAAGGAGCAGCAAAAGGTTTTCGTCTTCGACTTTGGCGGAGGCACCTTGGATACCACCATCATGGAGAGAAAAGACGATAATTATCACGTCATCGGCACTGATGGAGTCTATATTGGCGGCGATCTTCTCAATTCAGATATCTTCTATCACAAACTTGGGCCTCTCTTCGGGACACAGCTCACCTGGGGTGATCGCCAGATGCCCATGCCGAGCCACATCATCGAAGAGCTTCGTTCCTGGTACGGTATCCCGAATTTGAATAATCAAAGAGATATCGAATTTCTCACCGGTGATATCCGCTATCAAAACTCCGATCCGGAAGCAGTCACCCGACTCCTCCATTTGATCAGGAAAAACCTTGGCTTCGAAATGTACGAAGCCATCGAAAAGGCCAAGAAAGACTTAACATACAAAGAAAAATCAAACATCGTCTTCAAAGATGATCCAATTGAGATTAACGTCGAAATTACCAAAAAAGAATTCGAGGAGATCATTGCTCCCCGGGTCGAAGAAGTAAGGCAGACGGTCCTGCGCACCCTCGAAAATGCCCATCTCGAACCCGAGCAAATTGACGTCGTCGTCAGAACCGGCGGCTCTTCCCTGGTA
>CAYQLI010000009.1:7283-12047 GCA_964418355.1 uncultured Pseudomonadales bacterium
ACCGGTCTTTGAACAAATGCTCACCGGAATTTTTGGCCCGGGCAGGGTCACCGAGTTTGATCCCTTCACTTCCGTCGCCGCCGGCCTGGCACTCAACTAATACCCCTCCGGGGTTCGCAAGTTCCTGTGTATAATGGCCTTACTATGTCAGAGAGAGGTCCCGAAATAGTTCCAGCAGAAGCAGAAAAAAAGGAAAATATAAAATATTTTCCAAAAACGGCGGACGAGGTTGAAGCATACCGGAAAGAAAAACCGAAAGTGGTCAAGAGCACCCGCAAAATTGACTTAGCCGAAAACCAGACAGTCTTGAGAGAAATTTTTGAAAAACAAGGTGTCAAAGTCACCCCGGCCTGAAAGGCCGGAGGTTTCTCGCCAAGGAAAAAATATCCCTAGAGCGTCTGCCATCCTCGGCCCGAAACGCCCAGGTTTTTCCGACGCCAGCGATGAAAAGATTATTGTTCTTAACCCAACCAATGAATTCGAATTTAATGGTGAAACCTACATAGCTGGTCGGGCCGAACCTGAGAGGTCGAAGCATGATCCCCGTGTCATTTTTTTCAAAAAAGCAGGGGAACATTGGGAACCACAACCAGATCTGGTCTTCAAAATGGAAGATCCATCAATTACCAAGATCGGAGATGAGTTCGTCCTCTGCGGGACTGAAATAGAGATCGGAGTCATGACCCGCCTCCAGAAGCTTTTTTCGGGCGAAAAATCCGGCAAAAAAGTAGCTACTTGGCGAACCGTTTTTTACAAAGGAAAGTCACTGAAAGACCTGGAAAGGTTTGCCGAAGGCCCCGACGGGATGAAAGATGTCCGTTTGGTGCGATTGGAGGATGGGAGGATTGGTGTCTACACCCGACCACAGGGGTGGTTGAAAAAGGGAGATGCCGGCCAAATTGGTTTCACTATAATCGACAATCTGTCTGATCTTTCTGCCAAAGTTATCGAAGATGCTCCCTTACTTTCCACCCGTTTCCCGGAAGGTGAATGGGGCGGGGTCAATGTAGCCATTCTACTTCCCGACGGCAGAGTTCTTGCCCTCGGTCACCGGGCCTATTACGAATACAAAAGGATTGGAAAAGAGAAGGAGATCCGCCACTACTATCCTTGGGCCTTTATCCATGACCCGAAAACGGGCGAGATCATCGACCTGGGGATCCTGGCAGAGAGAAAGGATTTTCCGAAAGGCCCCGCAAAAAGAGAGGACTTAATTGATATCCTCTTCACTGCCGGCATCAAGTTTCTACCCGATAACCTCATCAGTCTGATCGTCGGCATGAGCGATCTTGAGATCGGCGCAATGGTACGCGAAATCCCTGAACCCATAAAGGGTATGCATTTGTGATAACCTGGATATATATGATCAAGAAAACTGCCCTTCTTTTGCTTGCCTCAGTTACTCTCGCTGCCTGTTCGTATGGAACTACCACCACTACACCCAAAACGCCCGGTACCCAAGCTCCGGCCGCGGGCCAAATCCAAGGGAAAAATGATCTCGTGATCCAAAGCTTTACTTTCACCCCCAAGACTCTCACTGTTCAAAAAGGTCAAACGGTCAATATTATGAATAATGATACTGTGGCTCACACTATGACGAGCCGGGACAAAAAATCATTTGATACGGGCACGATCAATCCGGGTCAATCAGCTTCCTTCACTGCCCCGGATAAAGCAGGCACATATGCTTTTCAGTGCAATTTCCACAAAAGCATGACCGGTACCCTGATCGTGCAATAACAGTCGATTCAGATGGACAACCAAAATATCTTCGCCTCGGTTACCGCCTTCCATACTGCTTTTATTCAGGGCCTCGATAATGTTCTGGCAAGCGGGGATTTGAATCCCGCCACTTTCAACCTGGTTTTCGGCAACGCCATCCTCCACCACAAGGAGCGGGAGTTTCTTGAAAGACTCGAGGCGGCCAAAACCAAGCTGGCAGCGAAAATTGACCCCGCCGCAACCGACGATGACACCGTCATTTTCCGGCAGCTGAAGGATATGAAGCTGGATTGGCAGAACTGGACTATGGTCGAAGACAGGAAAATAAATTCCTGGAATGTCCAACTCAACAAATTCCGGCTCCTAAAACCCAAGGGCTTTGGCGAGAAGCCGATCACGAACCTCTATCACCCCTTTGACCCGGCCGACTTTAACTTTAACAAGATCAAAGACCCGACGATCTGGAAGGGGGACATCGGTGGTCACAAAATTGCTCTTTTTTACAACAAATTTCCCTACAAAGATCTCCAGGCCCTGTTGGTCCTCGACCCGGAGGAAAACAAAGAACAATTCCTCACCAAAGATGTCCATCAGTTTGTTTGGGATACCACCCAAAGCCTCAGACACCTCTACAACGTTTCATTTGGCTACAATTCCCTCGGTGCTTCAGCCTCGGTCAACCACCTGCATTTCCATCTGATGATCGGGATCGAGAAGCTTGGCGTCGCCGAAGGTAAGTGGCTCCACAATGGCGGAGAAAAGAAATATCCGGCGAATATTTATGTGTTTGATAATGCCGGCGAATCCTGGGGACTGCTATCCAAACTGAACCAAAAGAACATTGCTTACAATGTGCTCTATCTCCCCGGCAAGGTCTACATCTTCCCCAGGAAATTCCTGGGGACCTACCCCGATGTCTCCTGGTCGGTCGGCTTCGGCTGGTATCAGTTTTCCGGGAACTTTATCGTCTATGATGAAGATACGGCCAAAAACCTGACTGAGGAGATTATCAATCAGGCATTAGCCGACGCCTCAATAAAACTAGAGGAGGAAGTTGTAATGGATAAATACGTGGCCATAGCCAAACTCAAAGATATCAAGGAAGGAGAGCCTCACTGTGCCGAGGTGGAGGGCAAAAGTCTTGCTATCTTCAAAGTGGCCGGTCAATATTTTGTGACCACCGGTGTTTGTACGCATGCCGGCGGCCCGATCTGTCAGGGGGAACTGAATGGTAGTGTGGTCACCTGTCCCTGGCATGGTTCAAAATACGAAGTTGCCACCGGAAAAGTAGTCCATGGTCCGTCCCAGGACCCGATCAAGACCTACAAAACCAGGGTCAATGGCGACACTCTCGAAGTTAATTTGGTCTAAGGATATTTCTGTCTCAGTTTAAAGAAGATCAGGTTTCCAGCCAGTAAAGCAAACAGAAAAGCGTCCGGAGTGAAAAAGGGCAGGAAACTAACCACCACAGCCACGACTCCAACGAAAGCGCCAAAGGCGATCTGCAGGCGCGTGTTGTTCGGCGAGGTCATCGGTTCCGGGAGCATTACCAGGCTAAAGAAGAGCACCAGGGGCGAAAGTAGAGCGTTCGTTAGGACAGTTGCTAGGCCTATGAGTGGTGTCTGTCTTACCAATAATTGAAGTAAAGTAAAGATAAAGAGAAAACTCAGAATCGAATTTGAACGCCTGAGGCGATGATAGGAGATATAGGCAGGAGAGACGAGGATAAAAAACAAAAGAAGAGAAGGGTCAAACCTGAATGACTGAAAGATGACTCCCCACCAAGAAACGCTCTCGTGGAAAAGAAAGCCCGCAGCGAACAAACCAAAAGCGGCCGGATTAAAAACGTGCCGGTTGTTTGATTTGATGAAGTTCTTGCTCGCCATGGCCAGGACCCCGGCACTGATGGTGTAATACCAGGGGAGGGTAGGGAGGGCGAGCAAGCCGATGATCAGGCCGGACACGATTGCCGCTGAAAGGAAAAACGGTTCGATCCTACGCAACCGGATAAAGAAATAATCACTGCCAATGGTAGCCGCCAAGGCCAAAAGAACAGTTCGCCAAGCTCCGGCCTCACCGCCATAAAGGAGAGCACTAACCATCAAGGCCGCCAAGAAAAACGCCAACTGCATTTTCGGCACCCGTAAAAAACGCACCAATTTGTTTATCTGCTCCCACATGCCAAATTCATTATATCTTGCGTTAGTGCTATAGTTTCCTTAGCGATGACTGAGCAAAAGCCGAAGGCACGCACCCTGGAAAAAAGATTGCCGGTGTTTGTTAATCAGTCCGCTGTTGGTATTTGCTACGCCCTCCAGCTGTTGGATCTCAAAGATATAGATAGGGCGCGCCTCTCCGGACTCATTTCTGACATTGCTTCCTTATCTACTTCCGCCGTCTTGAGTAAATCCGTTCTTGATTTTGTTCAGGAAACCCGCGCGGGCGAAAGAAGGCGTCAGCTTCAGTATGAAAATATTGGTAAAGCGATCATCGGTCTTTCCAGGACAGCCCAATTGCTTGACCGCTATCTCACCTGGGAAGATCGGTCCCTACTTCAGAGCCTTTGTTTGGATCTAATGAGACTGGCAGAAGAACATTCCGCCTGCCCTGGCAGTTCCGCGACCGAGCTGATGCTTACTGTTTTTGCCGATGCGGCTTGAGCCAAAAAGCCTCCTTTTTTCAGACCCCCATTAGAAAACCCTGGTATTCCGGGTTGATTATCGAGAGCGCATCAATTGTTTCGTTGATGATTTCTCTTGCCTCACTCGCTGACATCCTTCCAATTTCGACAAGGAGATTAACATTGGATTTTTGCTTACTGGTACATTCATCAAGGATGGTGAGAAGCTCTGCCTCGGCACGGTCCACCCGACCCAAGGAAGTAACCTCCGCCATTACCTCAGTCAGGCGCGTTTCGCTTTTGTTCAGTTCAGCCAGCTGTTCGGTTTCGTAATCGGTCAGCCAGTCCCTGTAGGAAATGATCTGAAGCATCCCTATTACTTTATTCTTTGACAACTCTTTCTTTTTTTCTTCTTTTTGTCG
>CAYQLI010000009.1:12057-19855 GCA_964418355.1 uncultured Pseudomonadales bacterium
CGAAGGTCGAGCAACTCGCCCCTCCTTCGATTGATCGTCGCCAAGCGTCTTTTGAAATATCCTCCCAGACCGAAGATTACTTCTTCTGTTAGCTTCATAAAACGTGGTTCTGACTGACTCACCTGTTCCTTCATGGGGCCAATTGTATCAAAAAACTCATTTTTGTCCCGAAACGTCCACCTTGAAAGTCTTTGTATAATGGAAACATATCAATTATTTTTAACTAATGAACAAGCTTACCCTGATTATCCCCACCGCCCTCCTCTTCGCCGCCTGCACCCCCTCCGGTCCGATCACTGGGACAGAACAGCAAAAACAGGAAAAACTAGCTCAGATCATCAGTAGCGGTGGTTCGGCCGATTGCATCGTGACAAACCTCTCCGACAAGAGCACGACCCAAATGATCATTTCCGGAAAGAAGATGAAGATCATCGGCTCCGATTTTGGCGAGGGCAAGAAGGGGACTATGATCAACGACACTGTCTATACCTACACCTGGACCGAGGGTGACAAGACCGGTTTCAAAATGAAACTCATCACCGAAAAAGAAACCAAACCGACAACAACGGCGCAGGAAGAACAGCCCACCGCCGAGCAGACCGCCACTGAGTTTGAGGACGAGACCAAATTCAAGACCGATTGCGCGGTCAGGAATATTTCCGCTTCTGAATTCGTTCCGCCTACCAGCGTAAAATTCACGGATCTTTCTGAGATCAACAAAATGAATCCGGCAGACTATCCGAACAACCTGCCAACAGGCGAAGAATAGGTCATTGTCGCCGGGAACTAAAGATGGCTGGAATCGTTGAACGTCAGGAGATCCCAACCACCTTTTTTCGTAAACTCACAGATCGAGATACCAGTGTTTGTTGTTCCGGTATGGTTTTTGATATCCAGCATGATCTGAAGTGAAAGATTTTCCCCAAAAATCATTTTGGCGATGATCGTTTCGATCATCGAGGCATGAGATACACACAGGACGTCTTGATCCTTATGGTGAGCCAGGAGATGATTCAAGATGGCCTCTGATCTCTTATTTAATTCCTCAAAAGTTTCCTTTTGGGTATTGACCTCGATCAGATGATCCCAATATTCAATCGGTTTGCCTATGGTTTTTGAGATGACTTCTGCGGTCTGCCTGGCTCTCTGGTACGAGCTCGAGTAAATCACGTCAATCTTGATATTCGCCAACCTCCTTGCCACGAATTCAGCCTGTTCGACACCTTTCACCGATAAGGGTGTTTCTGCTGTTCGATCCAATCCCTCCTTGTTTTTGAGCGATTCAGCGTGTCTGACGAGATATATTTTCATGTCCAAATTATACTACCGCACGACCTTTTGGGCCTAGGAGGCAGAGCATAAAAACCGCGTCACCATTTATCGGGTTCAAGCCAAAATCCATCAGCTGCTGTCTAATAAAAGAAGCTCCCGGATGCTGTTCATTCGCCAAATAGTCTCCGAGCTTACCTTCCGGATATGCCCCTTGCTGGACGCCGGTAACTGGATCAATGATGCCATTACTGGCTACCCTTTGAATTACTACCTGCAAGGCCTGGCTAGCCCTTTGGTTACTGTCGTATCTCTTGTCGAAAGGATAAACTTCACCAACTTTGACTAAATTTCGATATGCAGTATAAATAGCGGCTGGATTCTGAGATCTACTTGCCACGACGGTGGGCTGGTAAATCCGAACTGAACATCTAAGCAATTTTCCCATCAAACCTCGACCCTGAAAATTCTTCCTTATTGCGGCAGCGAAATAAACAAATTTCTCGACGCCATGCTCGAAAACCAACTGAGTCTTATAGCCCACAGGAGAACCTTCTTCAAAGATAACTAACAGATCATCGTCCTCAGATAATTTTCTACCGGGAGACATGGGCATCCCAAACCCGTCCTCAAAAATCTCGGCGGTGGTTTCCCTAAGTAAATTCAGATTAGCGATGAACTCTTGGCCAGAAAAATGCAAGATGTCCGTTTCTACCTCTAATTCACGAAATTTTTGAAATGTATTTCCTTCGACTTCCCTAGACATCCGGCCATTATATGCCAATTTTCAAAATATGAATGATTATACATAGACAAAATTGGAATAAGTGGTAATATTTCGCGATAAGTCAGGCCAGCAGAATATATGAAAAAAGGAATAGAAGTATTTGATGCCGGACGTATTACAAAGAGTTTGGCGTCAGATTATTTAGCCAGACATCTCGATTCCCTGGGTTTAGAAACGCGTCCCACCCAAGAACCATCAGCCGACGCTCCAGTCATTTTGGTATCAATTAGGTCACCCTATCCATCGGCAATTCATACCTTGCAAGCTCTGGACAACGCCGGAATTCCACTTCGTGCCGCAGATAGAGACGAACAGTATCCTTTGATCATCTTTGGTGGAATGGCAATGCGGAATCCTTTCTTTGTGAAACAAATATACGATGCGGCCTGGGTCGGGGATGCCTGTTCAGAAACATTTACCGCCATTCAGGCGCTTGAGGCGAATCAACAAGCTTCAAAAGTCGCCAAACTCCAAACCCTACAGGAACAAGGCTATTACGTTCCTTCACTGTGCCAGGACGGTGAAAAACCAATCTTTCATACGAATTCAAATTACGATTTCTCCCACACCGTTGATGGACGCCTTACTTTAGTTGAATTAGCGGCGGACAGAAACGGCAGGCCCACGGTCCAAATTGAGGTCAAACGAGGCTGCGGAAATCGGTGCTCTTTTTGTGTCGACTCCCATACCAAATCCCAAACCATGGATTACGCAGATTTTGAAAAGCTATTGAGTAGTCTGTTGCGGAAAAATCCGGACATTGGCAATGTGCGAATTTCTTACCCTGAGTTAGACGCCAGAGAATTTTTAACTTTTCTTCGTATTGCCCGAAAATGTCTCGAGGAGGCAAATTCAGATGCTGAAATCAATATCGGTTCAACTGCGCCCTACCAATTTACACCGGAAGTGGCTTGGGAATTGGCAACCCTCGGTCAAAAAACAATGACCTTTGCACCCGAAATGGCTTCAGGGGAATATGACGGCGTGGACCTAAGAAGGCAGAACAAACGCTGGCTATCAGACAGGTCTCTTTTTAAGGCTATCGAAAATGGCGCGGCTGTTGGCATAAAAAAATTAGTGTTATACCAGATAACCGGTTTCCCCGGAGAAACAGATTCGCACCTGGCAGCCTTTGCTAAGTTGGTCGCTGACATCCAAAGTAAATTCCCACAATTGGAGCTGATCAGGGTCGTCACCAACCCATTGTTTAATACCGTCGGAACACCTTTGGAAAAAGCGCCCCAAATTACTTTTGCCGAAGCCCAGAGACGAATTGAAGTAATGGGAGAGCTGCTTCGACCGATTCCGAGCGCCGAACCTCGCTCGTTGCTTGATTTGAAGGTAGAAACTTTTTATGACAAACCTCATTCATCTGAAATAGGTTTCCAGCAAGCATATTTTCAGAGAGGTACACAACAAATGAACCAAGTTCTATTGGAGTTGGCGGCTACGCTATCAAATCCGGATTCATACCTGTCAATAACCAACCAAGAAATTGAAGAGCTTATGGCTTTGGCGGGGATTGACCTACACGGGTACTTCAACGGTAGAAATATCGTTACTTCGAGTCACTTAAACATTCAATAGAACTGAGAGTAAAATCCAAAGGTATGACCTGGAGGACACCAGTGATCGTTGCGGCAACAGCCTTTTCTGTGGTTTTCTTTTCCCGCGCCGCCGGCAAAGTCCTGGGTGACAGCACCACCCTTCTTTCCCCGATCGAGGGCATCGCCTCACTTCCCAGCATCACCACCACGCCGACGCCAACACCCACTGAAACGCCCACTCCTACGCCTACCAAAAAGATCACCCCTCCGCCGGCTGGCGGACCAACGCCGACGCCATCCGCCGGCTGGCGGACCCAGCCTCAGTTTTCCTCCGCGGAGATCTACGCCTTTACCGAGAAATACGGCATTCTTTATGCCGTAGACCCGAACGTCATTCGCCATGTCACTCTCTGCGAATCGGGATTCAATCCTTCCGCTAAAAATTATATTTATGCTGGACTTTTTCAGTTCGATACAAATACCTGGATCATCTACCGCCAGAAAATGGGCCTCTCTGCCGATCCGGATCTCCGCTACCACGCTGAAGAGGCCATCAGAACCGGCACATATATTCTTTCCTTAGGAAAAACCGGCCTCTGGCCAAACTGCTATCCCAAGTAAACGCGCACATTGTCACATCGCTACCGGTGTCAGCAGCGATGAGTGGCTCGGATCAATCAGGCCCCGTGTTTCCGCCTCCCAGCGGGTGATCAGTCTATCTAACATTTCCGGCACCTCACCTTCCTCAAATAACTCGACTCCCTCAGAAAGCCGTCTGCCGTCATAAAGATTTATTTTTCGAAACGGCGTCACCTTGACCGCGTTGCCAAGCATCGCCAGACCGGCATATTTTCCCGCCCGCAGATCATGCAGAGTGATATCTGCCTCCCGCGTCGCCAGGCCGATGTTTTTGGCCAAGTGATCAATAATATATTGGAGCACCGTTCCCCCCAGCCGGTTGACCCTCATTGGGGCATAAACGAGAGTTTTCTGGTCGGCTGTCAATGCGACGCATTCCTCTCCTGGTCCGTCAGCGATCACTCCGTCCTGCAATTTCGCCTCCAAGTCGTTCGGGTCATTCCAATATAGATGGCCGCCCTTATCAATCAAATATGGTGCCAGGTAGAGTAGCTCATCCGCCCCCATTTTCCGTGCCAACAACCCGTCCATGGCCGCCGCGCCGTAATTGCTGGGGTGTTTTCCGGTAATTGGGAAAAGTCGCTGGTGTCCGGTGATGGCACAAACCCCGCCTCGAGTTGCTAGATTTGGATCTAAATAATCCGGCCAGGCCCAGGCAATGATGGCCGCGTCAATCGGATAATCTAAGCGCATACTAATGCCATAACCAGCCAGCGATGCCGGATGAATTGAGGGCCGGATATAGGCCCGGACAAAACCCGGTGTTTTTTTATCAGGGTGTCGGAATAGGCTCATCCCGTTTACACTGACCAAATCCATCATTGCCTGGCCAAACTGTTCCTCAGTTACCGGCGACGCATATCCTCGCGCCGGCAGTGACCGGTGAAATAATCTGGCGTTTCGCGGTCCTAGCAGAATAATGTTCGGTATTCCGGTTCGTTCGTTCACCACCGCACTGCTACCTTCAAAAACACCGGAGCCATAATCCACTGCGTGGCCAAATAGCGAACCCAAAGCATACTCAATTGGAACGGTCACCATCTGACCCTCTTTGTGAGAATAAACACTGACGAAACGAGCTCCGGGAAAGTACTTTTCGGCCCTATCCCTTAGCTCAATTAGCGTCTCCTCTAGATATTTTCGTCCCTCGATACTCCTGACCATCAACGATATTATAACAATGAAGCTCCGTATAGTTGTTGCTTCTGCATGGTATTTGTTTTATTCTCAACAGATATGAAAACAATTGTTGTTGGCGGTGCTGGTTTCCTTGGCTCTCATCTTTGCGACAAATTAATCGAACAAGGGCATGACGTTATCTGTATTGATAATTTGATCACCGGCAGCGAAGAGAATATCAAACATCTCAAAGGGAATCCGAAATTTCAATTTATCAAGTATGACGCCACCGACAGCCTACCGGAAAATCTAGAAGCAGATAGGGTCTATCACCTGGCCTCACCGGCATCTCCGAACCTCCATAGCCCAAAAAGTTATCACGCCTTGGGTCTGGAAACCATGCAGATAAATACCACCGGGACTTGGAAGTTAGCCCAGTGGTGTCTAAAAAAGAAGGCCCGATTGCTATTTGCCTCAACATCAGAAATCTATGGTGATCCGCTAGAGCATCCCCAAACGGAAGAGTACCGAGGCAATGTCTCAACTACCGGCCCAAGGTCCGTCTATGACGAGGCCAAAAGATTCGGAGAGACGATCATCGCCGCTTTCGTCCGTTACAAAAATTTGGAAGGCAGGATCATCAGGATTTTTAATACTTACGGACCTCGCATGGATATACATGATGGACGGGTCGTGACCGAATTCATCAATGCCTCCCTAACCAACAAACCATTCCCAATTTTTGGCGACGGCAAACAAACCCGTTCCTTTTGCTACGTGTCTGATCTGATCGACGGCATGGAGAAAGGGGGCAATGGCGAGGCCTACAACATAGGAAACCCCGTGGAATTTACAGTACTGGAGTTGGCCCAAAAGATCAAAAAACTCACCGGAGTGACTACACAGATAAAAATCGTTGAAGCGCTGCCCAAAGACGATCCGCTAAAAAGAAAACCAGATATCACCAAAGCGAAAGTCAATTTGGGCTGGAGTCCAAAAATATCATTGGACGAGGGATTAAAGAAAATGCTTGAGTTCTACCGTCGTCTTCCCGGCCAGGTGTGACCCGGGAATGCTAGTTTGAACTCACCGATGACATCTTCCGCCAGTTCTGCTAAATATATATCCCAAAGTTCGAACCAATAGGGGATGTTTTCGCCACACAATCGGGACCTTTGATCCTTCACCCGGTCATAACTCGTCGGTTTTTTCTTTCTGTAGTTCCGATTGGCATAAGCGGAATCCAGGTGAATCACTTCCTGTTCCGCCCTGGTTAACGGTTTGTTTCTCTGGCCGATCCGGTGGTGCTCGGGGCACAAGGGGGCGGCATTTTCCGGAACATTCGGATCAATCTTCAAAACTCGAATACACCAACCCCGCGGCTGGACATGGTGGATTTCAACATCTTCGCTTCCGCAATACACATATTCTTCTCCGTTCCATACAGGAAATACGCAAAAAACCGACCCCAAAATAGTTTCGTAAGCTTCCTTGACCCACCTTCTTTGCGTTCGTGTGAATCCATACTTAGCCGCCTCAACATCATCCAGTTTCCTCTCGGTACCCACTAAAACCCATTATATAGAACATAGCAATCCTTTTTCTGACCCCGTGGTATTATTTCCCTATGAAATTCGAACGACGCGGCGACCGGATGTGGGTTCGGGTAGAGCAGGCAGCCACAAAGGCCACCGTCATCGTCAATGGTCAAGAAGTTGGACAGCACCTCGGCGCCTGGACGCCATTTGAGTTGGAAATCTCTGACGTTTTGCGAGATGAAAACGAACTGGAGGTTCATTGTGAAGAGGTGGCCCACACCACCAGTGGCTTTTTGCCCGCCGTGGGTATTCACTGGACCGGCGCGCGGCATGTGGAGGTGCTCAGCCAGCCGACCCCGCCGCGGGAGATGGCCGTCTCCCGGGCGGCTACGGAAGGCACCAAACTTTTGGTGGATGGGAAACCCTTTCGCGTCCGCGGCATTCTTCATTGGGGTTTGTACCCGGAGTTAGACGGCAAGCCCTGGCCGGACGAAGCGCAGATGCGCCAGGAAATTAGCAATCTCCAGGCGCTTGGTTTTAACCTGATTAAATTTTGTCTCTGGGTCCCGCCCGAACGGTACTACCAATTGTGTGAGGAGCTGGGCATGTTTGTCTGGCAGGAGTATCCGGTCTGGGACAAGCCGATTCGTGATCGAAGTATTCTTGCTGAATACGAAGAGCTGTTTCGCCATGATGGCCCCTATGGCTGTGTGATTTTGAGGACTTTAACCTGCGAAAACGATCAGACTGACCCTCAACTCATTCAGGAAATCATTGATCTGGGACACCGACTGATTCCGGGCTCCCTGATTCTGGACAATAGCAGCTGGGTGGGCGAAGAACGGAACGGTGATTTTCATGATGAACACCCGTACCTCCACAATGCCCAATGGATCTAT
>CAYQLI010000010.1:0-1453 GCA_964418355.1 uncultured Pseudomonadales bacterium
TTCGAAAGTATTTCCAGCATTTCTCTCCGCCAGATCGGGGCTGCTCCGGAGACACCACTGGCCACGTTTTTCATTTTGCTGTTATCGTTATTGCCAACCCAGACACCAACTACAGCATCCCGTGTCCAACCGAGCGTCCAATTGTCACGTAAGTCATTTGTTGTCCCGGTTTTTACGGCGACCGCCCGGTTGCCTAAATTCAGAAATGAATTAGGACCAAAAGTTAGTAAGCGTGCGTTATTGTCCGAAAGCACCTGGTTGATCAAAAAGGCCACTTTTTCATCCAAAACTCTTTCTGGAGAAACTGCTTTATTTTCCAACAGGACCTTTCCATCTTTGTCTTCCACCTTAAGGATCGCTACCGGAGTCACTTTCATACCCCCATTGGCAAAGGCGCCATAAGCGGCTACGAGGTCAAGTAGGCGGATCTCACCGCCACCCAGAGCCATTGATAATCCGAGACGTAATTGGTCTCTCGAGGGATCCAAACTGTCTATACCCATCTTGGCGCCTTGAACCAGGACATCCCTTACCCCCGTCAGAGCGAGTAGCTTCACCGCCGGAACGTTTAATGAACTAGCCAAAGCCTCCCGGAGTTTTACCGGACCGCGCTCCTTCCCATCATAATTGCGGGGGTTGTAAGGTGTCGAGGCATCCTTCCCCGGAAACTCGGTCACAACGTCCATTAGCATCGTGGCCGGCGTAAAACCTTTTGAAAAAGCCGTCGCATAAACCAAAGGCTTGATTGACGAACCGGGCTGACGTAGCCTGGTCACCACATTTACCTGGCCGTCAATCGTTTCATCAAAATAGCCTTTTGAACCAACCATGGATAGAATTTCCCCATTATTGGGGTTGACGATAACACTGGCGCCGTTACTGATCTGTAAGGACTTTTCCACCTTGGCGATCTCCTCGGCGACAATTTTTTCAGCGGCCTTTTGCAGTGTCAGATCCAGAGTGGTGGTCACTTTCAGACCACCGGCATCCATAATTCCGGCCCCGAAAAGGTCGTCCAACTCTTGCTTGACATACATGACAAAATGAGCCGCCTGAAGTCTGCTTGAATTTGGTTTGAATTCAACTTTATCGAGTGCGTCCACCACCTGTTTCTCCGTCGTCGCATCAATGTAGCCATCTTCCCGCATCCTTCTGGCCACTTCACGAGACCTCGTCACATACGCCTTTGGGTTACTCGAAAGAAGCGGAGAGTAGCGGGTCGGGGCCTGAGGGATACCGGCAAGAATAATACTTTCAACTAAGTTCAGATCCTTAGCGTCTTTACCAAAATACATACTTGCCGCACTGGCGACACCACGAGCCGTCCCCCCATATGGGGCTTCGTTAAGGTACATCTGCAGGATCTCATCTTTGGTGAACCTCTTTTCGATCCGCAAAGACAAAACAAATTCCCTAATCTTTCGGGTCACCGTTCTCTCATTGGTGAGAAGAA
>CAYQLI010000010.1:1463-3701 GCA_964418355.1 uncultured Pseudomonadales bacterium
TGCTGGGTCAGAGTAGAGCCTCCGATCAGCCGATGCTGAACCAAGAGATTCTTAATGATCCGAAAAAATGCCAGAGGGTCGAAACCACTATGTTTGTAAAAATCCTTGTCTTCGATGGAAATCGTTGCTTTTCTTAAGTAGTCCGGGACATCAGAAAGCGGGGTGAACTTCCGGTTTTGATCTACATAAAGGTCATACAATACTTCCTTTCCGGTCCGATCCAGGATTACCGATGAAAAACCGGTGTGCCGCACCACTTTATTAGGGTCGGGCAGATCTCGCGAAAACCAGAAGAGCAAACCGGCAAAACAGATCGAGCCAACCACCACCAATCCAAAGAGCCATTTCCCCCAATTAACATGCAAATTTAGCTTAGGTAGACCGCTTAAGCGGAATTTCCTCCTGCGGTATCTGCCTTCTGTCATTAGTTCTATCTTAGCTTCAAGCTTTGGTATAATCAAACTCATGCTATTCTCAAAACGAAAAAGGAAACTTTTTACCATCCTGATCTTTTTGGGGTCTCTGATTCTGGTCATCTCCTCACTGGCACCCTTATTCTATGGCCGGTAAAAAACTCAAATCAAAAGATTCTCTCGATCTCCTCCCCGGCATTGGACCAGCTTTTCAGAAGACTCTCGCCCGATTAAATCTTTTTACCCTTCGGGAATTGCTTCATCACTACCCGAACCGCTATCTGGACTACCGGGTCCATACCAAGATCAAGGACCTAAAATCAAAAATAGATGTCAGTTTTGTCGCCACACTCGGCACACCAACCAAATTCAATAGCCGCTCCGGCAAACTGCTCATCCAGGCAGTCGCCAATGACGGTACCGGGAAAATAAAACTCACTTGGTTTAATACACCCTACGTCTCGCGGCTGATCGAACCGGGCCAAACCTATCTGGTCGCCGGAAAAACCTCCTTTTTCGGGGGGTCGCTGACAGTGGTTGCCCCCACGATTGAGAAAGACGGCCAAACCTCGCTCCACACTCATGGGTTAGTACCTATTTATCCCCTAACTTCAAAATTGACCAGCCGGTTTCTCCGTCAAAAAATCAAGAGTGCGCTCGAACTGACCTCTCTTTCTGACCCATTGGCTGACAAGTTAATTAAGGATCATGGCCTGTTTTCTTATTCTGAAAGTCTAAAAAGTATTCACTTCCCAAGTGACCCGCAGAAACAAAGAAAAGCCGATGAACGTCTGGCCTTTAATCATCATCTGGCTATCAATTTAAATAATCAAATCGAGTTAAAGTCTCTGCCGCCCGCTCCGGCTATCAAAATTAATCAAAAACTCCATGAAAATCTGATCAAAACCTTGCCGTTTACTCTCACCGGCAGCCAATCCAAAGCCATTCTCTCCGGCTACCGCGATCTAACAGAGAATAGTTTTACCCACCGGTTGATTCAGGGTGAAACCGGCTCGGGAAAAACGCTGGTCATTTTCTTTTATGCCGCCCAGGTGCTCGCCGATAAGCAGTCATTTTGTCTGCTTGCCCCGACCGAAATTTTGGCCCGCCAACACTATCAGACCTTTTTAAAATTGGGTCTCCCTGAAAGACAAGTTTCTCTGGTGACCGCAAAAAATCGTCTGCAGCATCTCCCCGATAAACCGACTATCTTTATCGGTACCCATGCTCTCCTGACCCAGTTACCCGAAAAGCTTTCCTTCCCCCTGGCCGCCGTGGCAATTGATGAACAACACAAATTCGGGGTCGAACAAAGGCAGGCAATGAGCCTTCGTAGCCCCACCCCCCATCTGTTTAATCTCACCGCCACCCCCATCCCGAGAACCCTTGCCCTTGGTCTTTTTGGAGAAGTGAAGCTCACTACCCTTAGACAAAAACCAAAGAACCGTTTACCGATAAAAACTTGGGTTGTCACTCCCAGTCGCTACCAAAATAGCCAAAGTTGGCTCAAGGAACAATTGAAAAAGGGCAGTAAGATCTTTGTCGTCACTCCGCTGATCCACGCATCCGACAAAATAACGGCTGAGAGTGCTGAAAAGATCTTTCTGGAATATCAAAAAAAATACGGCTCTCTTACATCCGTCGGCCTGATCCATGGACAACTGACCGAGGCCAAAATTGATGCCGTCCTCACCAAATTCAAGAGCGAAAAAAATGGCATTCTGGTCAGTACTTCTATTATAGAAGTCGGCCTGGATATCCCGGATGCCGACGTCATGATCATCCATTCGGCCGAACGCTTTGGACTCGCCTCACTTCATCAGCT
>CAYQLI010000010.1:3711-3976 GCA_964418355.1 uncultured Pseudomonadales bacterium
CCAGAGGTCGTGTCGGTCGGGGAGAACGTCAAAGTTACTGTCTTTTGATACCCAGCAGCGACGAGCAGGAAGAAATAGAACGCCTCCAGCTGTTGGAAAAGTATCACTCTGGCCTAACCTTGGCCAAAATGGACCTCCGGCTTCGTGGCTCAGGGGAGCTCTTTGGGACCAGACAGCATGGTTGGCTTCCGGTCCGCTTAAAAAATTTCTGGAATAAACAACTATTTCGGCAGGCCAGGACGATTGCCAAAAAAATGGTCGCCCG
>CAYQLI010000010.1:3986-13908 GCA_964418355.1 uncultured Pseudomonadales bacterium
GGAGGCCGCCGCCATTGCTAATAGCCTCATCACTTGGTAAAATAGCCCCATGGCTGCAACACCAAAACGAAAACTATCAACCCGAAGACAAGGCAAAAGACGCTCCCAAATCAAAGTTGAGGCGGCAAAGTACGTTCGTTGTCCCAATTGTGGACAACCTAAGCTGGCCCACTTTGTTTGCGGAAACTGCCACAAATAATTAGTCTGTTCTTTAAGTGAAAACCGCTGCCGATCCACGTCATTTAAACCGCATTAAGGCATTCAAACAAATTTTTGCCAAATCTTTTCTTGACCAGGTCGTGGATAACGAATTGGCGATGGCCACGTTGTCCCACCAGGAAGAAATTGATGAGATCATCAAAAAATGTGCCCCCGAGTGGCCACTTAACCAAATCAATCGCGTTGACGTCTCAGTGATGCGCCTGGCTATATACGAACTGCTTTATAAGTCGGAGGTCCCCACCAAAGTGGTCCTCGATGAGGCAGTTGAGATCGCCAAACGCTACGGGGGCCAAAACAGCAGCAGCTTTGTCAATGGCGCCCTCGCGACGGCCCTCAAATTTACCAACCGGGACAACCAAACCAATGAACCCAAATAATCATCAGGATTTCCAAGAAAGAATCGGCTATTTTTTCAAGGAACCAAGCTTACTTATTACCGCCCTGACCCACCGAAGCAGTCTCAATGAACAGGGAGTGAAAGAAAGCAATGAAAGACTGGAGTTCCTGGGCGATGCCGTCCTGGAACTATTTATCACCAATTTCCTATATGAGAATCGGCCCAATGATCCGGAAGGTTTCCTGACCGCCGCCAGAAGCGCGATCGTCAGAACCGAGTCCCTGGCCAAGGTCGCCCGCGAGATCCGCCTGGGAGAGGAACTCCGCATGAGCAAGGGCGAAGCTATGGGTGGGGGCCGGGAAAATCCCTCCCTCCTTGAGAATTCGCTTGAGGCCTTGATCGGAGCGATCTTTAAGGATGGCGGCTATGAAATTGCCGGCCACTTTATTGCCAAATTCATTATCCCCAAAGCCAAAGAAGTTCTTTCTTTGAAAGAACTCAAAGACCCCAAATCACTCTATCAGGAAAAGATTCAGAGCCAGGGATTGATTTCTCCAGCCTACAAAGTGATCAGCCAGGAAGGTCCGGACCACAACAAGACCTTCGAAGTTGCCGTTTATGTAAACGAGCAAGAAACCGGCCGGGGACGGGGAAGAAGCAAACAGGAAGCCGAACAACAGGCTGCCCAAAAAGCCCTCGAATTCTAGTTTATGGTAAAATAGGCAACAAATATGCTCAAAATAAAACTAACACCAGTCGGAAAAATCAATCACCGCCAATACCGCATCGTCGTTGCCGAAGATCGCGAGAAATTGACCGGCAATATTATTGAACTCATTGGTACTTACAATCCTCATGCTACCGCTGATCAGTTCAAGATCAATAAAGACCTTTATCAATCATGGCTCGCAAAAGGAGCTCAACCCACCCAGACCGTTAAAAGCTTAGTGGCCAAGATCAAATGAAACAACTTCTCGAATATATCGTCCCTAACATCGTTAACCATCCGGAAGATGTCGTCATCAACGAAACAGAAGAGAACGGTGTTATTAACCTAAGCATCAAGGTTAACCCCGAGGATATGGGTCGCGTCATTGGTAAATCGGGCAAGGTCATCAAAGCGATCCGCCAAATTGGCCGCATAATCGCTATCAAAAAGGGGGTTCGCGTCAATATTGATGTCGTTGATGAAGGGGACCGTACCGTCTCTTCCGAAGTTGTCGGTGAAGCAGAACCAAAAGAGGACCAATCAAAGTCCGAATAGATTTTCCTTTCCCGATCCCGCAGGAATACCACCCCCCGGGGAAGAAGATGTTCCCAAACGTTTATATGTAGAGATCAAGTTGATGTTATCCAGGTCCTTTTGGGTCAAATACTTGTCGGAGAGCGAGTCTGCGGTCGCCGTAGACAAAGGCATATGATAAAAGTTCAGGCTCATTGATAGCTTTGAGTCCGTTGCTCCAGCAATGACCACTCTCGATATCTCCGAAATGGAAAGTTCGGAAATAGAAGCGATCGGTAGATAATGATCAAGACTATCAATAAAACTGATCAAGCCCAGGGGTGACCCTGAGATTTCCAGCCTCACCAGATGGGGCGTTGCCGGCCCGGCTGTCTTGACCGTCGTTTCCTTAATCTCCCCCCCCACCAAACTATATGTCACCAGATTTACCTGATTATCTGAAGCCAGTTTTCGCAAGGACAGCAGGATATAGCCAGGATCGAACTTCGTCGGGATTGCCAAGAAGACACTTTCTTTTACCGAAGTACTGACGCCTTGCTTAAAACTATCCAGAGCATCCAGAGTTTTTGTCAAATTAGTATTTGTTTTTTCCAGATTTTTTACTTTGTTGGAAGCAGATACCAGATCGGCAAAGCGGGGTAGAACAAAGAGTAAAAAAATAGTGAGTAAGAATAAAGCCGTCAAAATGGAGATCACGGTTTGTTTGACCAATTCACCGTTAGTACCGATGGGAAGGACAAACCCAAATACTTTTTCTGATCCCAACTGTGTTGTCGCCATTATTTTATCTTTAATTCTAATTCAACTAGATACGAACCCTCTTGATCCCGGCTGAGGGTTCTTTGGGCCACAGCGGCAAAAAGAAAATTTTTATCGCCGATACCCTTATTCACATTAGAGATTAGAACATCGTAATCGAACAAAGAAGTTAGTCTGATCAAAACTGAGATCACTCCCGCCTGTCCAAAATCAACCGCTGACAATTTTGCACTACCCGGTAATAATTTGTAAACAGCGTCCAAAAATTCCCGATATTTAAATTTCTTACTTTGGATCTGGTCCACTGTTCCGACTATTTGTTTCACGGCCAGATATTCCACCACTTCACGGCTCCGCGAACTATAATCGCCCTGCAAAGCCTTGATTGATTGGGTCAGGGAATTTGAACGAAAAGAAAGGTAGACAAATTGACCGGACATCAATAGCACCGCCAATACAAAAAGCGACAGACTTCCGAACGTCACCACTGTGTTGATGCGCTTGATTCTTTGGGCCCTTTTAAACTTCAGGGAGTCCTGACGGACAATATTGATCTTCATTATTCCTCCTCAGTTGCTAAACCGGTTGCCACAGCATAAACCGCCCCCAGGTTTCTAATATTTTCAGCAACTTTTAGACCTTCAAAAGCGTTCCCGATACCCACCTCCAATCCGGTTTGCTCTGTCAATACCGGAACCAGTCCCTTCAGGAAAGCTCCGCCGCCAGTCAATATCAAACGGTCAATTTTTCTTTCCGGGTAAGTTGATAAGTAACTCGCCACCACCTTTTTGATATCTCCGATCAAACCGGAGAGAACCGGTTCCATTGCGGTATAGAGTTTTCCTTCAAACTGCGCTTTTTCCAGTCCGTAAGTACGTTTGTATTCTTCCGCTTGATTAACAGCCAGCTTGAAGGAATCAGCAATGATCCTGGTAAAGGCTATCCCTCCCAGGGAAGAGAGATAATTGGTATAAATTTGGGACGCGTCGGCGACAACCATCTTGGTGTTAGAAAAACCAATATCTACCACAAGACTGACGCCACCGACCTTTCTGGCAATGACCAGACTTCTCACCACCGAAACTATCTCATTTTCCACCCTGATCACCTCCAAACCAAGAAGATCCATGAAATTTACATAGGCGGTACTGATCTTGCTTGGCACAGCTACGACCAAGACTCTCATCTTTTCCGTACTCAAGTTATTTTTCGGCCGGTAAAGCACAATCCAGGACAATTCTAATTTATCAATGGGGTAGGGGATGACTTGTTCTGCCTCCCATTTGATCGCCGTCGCTAATTCAGGTGAAGACATGATCGGGAAACTCATTACTTTCGTATAGACCAATGATTCAGGAATAGAAACCACCACCCGATGGGTTTTGATCTTGTTGGTCACCAAGAGGGCTTTGACCGCATCGAGAAGACTATTCTGGTCAACCGGAACGAGGTCTACCCCCACTTTCCCGGTCGGGTTAGCGGCGATCGCCGCCAGTGAGACATTTTTTCCTGACAACTCAACTAATTTTATTGAACTGCTTCCAATGTCTAATCCAAAAAAGGCAGGCATATATTTTATTGTGTCAAACTCCCGTTAGTATATAAAATATTGTCAAAAATCACCGGTACCCGGTCAGAAGATTTCGAAAAAACCAGATTAGTCACTACATTATCAGCTACAGTTCCGACCGCATTCACAAAGACAGTTTGACCATTCACCAAAGTGCCGCCCACCGGTTCAACCCCAACCAGGCTGCTCTGATACAAGACTTTGATCCTAACCAGTGTTGGTGCCGGATTGGCAGCCATATTAATGGGGACCGCTAATCTGTTCGTGAAGAGTACCGTCTTAAAGGTATAACTTCCTGCGGCATTCACCGTAAAGTTCGAGGCCGGTGACCTAACCACCGGATCGGCCGTGTAATAAGTGACCGAGTAATTTGACCCTGTGTTATTCAAAATACTCACCACAATCGCGGCACTACTGTTCCAGTAAATATTAAGGGAACTTATTCCGACCGAGGCTCCCACCAGCGATGTCTGGACCGCGTCACCTACTTCTACCACGTCAGAGACGAAGCCATCCGCCCCTTCCGAGCTATAAGTCGCCGAGAAACTGCCTCCTCCGGGCAGTAGCGTCGAGGGGACATCTGCCTTGGTATTCAGGGCCACCTCCAAGGCCGCCTCTGCCGCCTTGAACGACTGACTGCTGGTATTCTCGATCTCTTGGCTTCTCAGGTTCTCTACCGACCGACTGGCCACACCGACCGAGACCGCTCCCACCACCGCCATGATCATGATCAATATCAAAGCCGCTTGACCGGAAGATTCTCGCTTCATATTTTCATTCTACTAGATACAACTCTCACTGGCCACTATTCCGCATCGTGACATCAATAATATAGTCATTGTTCACACTGGTGTCTCCCTGATCACTGATCGAGACGGCATTAAACCGCATCACCAAACGGTCGGGAATACCCCGCAAACAATACCAAGTAAAGTAATCAGTCTGTGTCCCCTGATGATTGACAGTAACACTTTCCGGATTGATATCCACCGTTTGTACTAGTTGGGCTGAGAACGAAGATATCACCCCAGAAGCATCTACAGAAAAGGTCGAATCAAGGCCATCAATCGCTTCTACCACCAAAGAATCGCCGGACACCGTTCCAGCGGTCAGACAGGTATCGCGGGTTTGACCATCAAGTGAAACCGCCTGTCCTTCGCGAAAAAAGCGACCCAAGCCGGTTGTAATCAACCCAGCCCGGTCATCCAGGGTCCTTCTGATTTCAACCTGCGAGGTTCCCCGGAGTGAGCGCAAGAAAATCGCCGCCCCTGTCGTTGCTAGAATGGCAATTATTCCTACCCCCACCATCAGCTCGATCAGGGTGAAACCGTGGGTCAGTTTATTCATAGTTCATGTAAAGTTAATACCGTTGGGATCGAGGTTGATATAGAGTTACCGCCATCAATCCAAGACATCGTCACCGTCACATCAACCCGGGTCGGGGCTCCGGCAGGGGAAAAGGTACAGGTCATCTGGCAGGTATACTCGCTATTTACCCCAAAAGTTCCGCACGCATCATTACAGGTTTGGTTAGTAAAAAAAGCCGTCTTATCGTTGTCCCTGGTATTCCGGTATTCCTCCAAAACTTTTTCGATATATTTGGTGGCTTCCAGCTTGTTCTTACTGGCTGTGGCCAAACGTGTCGCATGGGTAATCACCGTCAGGCTGACCACCAAAGCGGTCGTAATTATTCCCAACCCAATCAATATCTCGATCATGAGTTGCCCCTTCATATCTTCAGTTTAGCAGTTACGGGCACTCGGCTTCCGTTACCTTGGTTGGTTTACTCACATTGGCGGCCTGATTGACCTCGATCTTGAAAAAGTTACCCGATCCGGTCAAACAGATGGTCGCCTCACTCGCACTGATCGTTCGGCTTTGAAAAGTGACCGAGCCATCGCTCGTAAAAGTGCTATTGACCAGGGGCAGCGTCAGATCAGCCAAGGGTACATTCCCTACTATCCCCGGGCAAATGGCAGCCACCGTCAGGCTAGCGTCGCTATAACTAGCCACATAACCGGTCACACCATTCGCACAGGTCGCCGGAATTTCCACTGCGGTTGCCTTTGTCTGGATCGTCCGGAGGCGGTCTGCCACGTTGTTTGCATCACTATTGACTACGCTAGTTTCCCTGTAAGTTAGAAAAGTTGCCAACGATGCCCCCGAAAGCAAGACCACGATCGTCACCGTGATTAGTAATTCAATCAGGGTATAACCCCTCATGGGTTTTTCAACGAATAGACCGTAGGATAGGTAGGAAGTTCCAAATTAGCTGACAAGGTATACTCCGTCACTGTTGCCCCAGGGGTATAGACATAAGGGGTGTCATCCTTCGGATCAACCGGAGTACTTTCCAAGGTCTTCATGCTGGTCGGAACCCCACTCTGGGTACAGGTGATGTTGGACGCGATCGAGCTGGGATATTCGCTGTAATTGGAACGGCAGATCTCCAAAGCAGACCGGATTACCTCCAGATCGGCTTTCCTCTTGGCATCCCGACTTCTCAAATTGGTGTTCGAGTAGGAAACGATCGCCGCCGCCATCAATACCGCCATGATGGTGACCGAAACCAATAGTTCAATAAATGTAAATCCTTTTTGCTTTTTCATTGTTGGTTTCCGACACAGAAATAAGGACGATCGCCACTACTACTCCAGTTACAAACAGCGTTGGTAGAATTTCCACCGACCCCGGTTTCCAACTGGGCGCAGATACAATAGGTGGTGGTCGTACAGGCTCCCGTATCATCATCGTTATAAGTGGTTGCCCCCGGGTCGTTCGGCCAGCCTGCACTCAAATAAGTATCGGCATCACTGCAAACATCGGGGTACGCTGAACTATTGGCCGCGTAGTATTGTTCCAGGGCGTTTTTCATAGCATTTAAGTCAGCTTTCCTGCGGGCGTCCCGGGTTCGGACCTGCGCCGCGTTATAAGAAACCGCCGCAAAACTGACCAGCAGAGCAATAATACCGATCACGACCAGTAATTCTAGAAGCGTAAACCCTCTTTGTTTTTTCATGGTTGTGTTAATTGATAGATATTGCCGGCACTCGCGGCACCACAGGTTGTTACCGGAGTCAGTTTATCAGGGTCGCTGGTATTCTCCAGACAGCTCTTTAGGGTGTAGGTAAGTCCAGTCACATATGTATACCTATAGTCATACCAGCTGCCATCCTGGACCTTTTCTTTCGGATCCACCGGCAGTTTCGCCATATAGCCTCCCGAAACCAAGATGTTAGCCGCGTACTGGACGTCAGTCGGGTAGGTCTGGGGGAACTGATCATTTTTATAGAGTTCAAGCGCGTTCTGGATCTGTTTCAGCTCGCTTTTTCGCTGGACATCGCGCGCCCGTGCCCTCGCCTGGCTGAAGTTAAAAGTTGCCAAAGCCGTAAGGGTAGCAATAATCGCTATCACGACGACTAACTCGATTAAAGTAAAACCTTTATTTTTTATCATTGGACACCACCCTGACTGACTTGATAATTACATGTTACATCACCACAGCTTACTACTAAACTACTTTTATAATATGGGTCGGCTGTATTTTCCAAAGCCGCATACAAATTGTAACCCGTGCTCGTCCTTTCATAAAAATAAGTTTGCCCCGAAACGGGATCGTAGGGTATCTTGGCTAAATAGGTCACTAGGGCTCTATTTCCCGCGGCCGCCGTCGGCGGAAAAAAAGCCGCCATGATATCGCCAGAGTCACAAAAATCTAATCCGGCATTGTTATAATCGCATGCCTCGATCTGTCCAGAGACATTACTGTCTGGATAATCTCCCCAGTCGTTCGCAAAGGCCTCCAATCCCCGGGCGATCGTTGACAGATCGCTTTTCCGTTGCGCATCGTGAGATTTTTTCAGACTGAAAATAAAATTTGAGAAGCCAACGGTTGCCAAGACCAGCATGATCGCCACCACAATCAATAATTCCATCAGAGTGAAGCCATGAGAGTTTCGGGGCATTAGTTTCATTATAACAAGCCCCAGTACCAGGACCAGAGCCCAGTTCCCCAGAGCAGGGCCGCGACCGTACCCAAAACCAAAAACGGTCCGAAAGGAATCGTCTGTCCAAATTTCTTTTTCCGGAAAATCAAAAGGAAAACGGCCAGGATGGCTCCTGAGAGAAATGCAATAAACATCCCCGTCAAAGTCCTCGGCCAGCCAAGGAGCAATCCCAAAGAGGGAGCCAGTTTGACATCCCCGAATCCAAAGCCGCGACCCCGGGTGAAATACCACAGACAATAAAAGAACAACGTCAATCCCAAACCCGAGATCAGAGCGGCCACCAGGTCGGGGCTTTGCATCTGGTTCGTCGTGACCAAACCCAACCGGTATGACAGTGCCAATATGAACAGGGGAATAGTCACCTGGTCAGGAATCAAGCCAAACCGCAAGTCAGCAATAAAAACGATGAGAAGCAACATTCCGACGATTAGCCAGAAGATCGGTTGAACGTAATTCCAGGGTTGTCCCCAAAGCAAAAAGAAGCTTTTTCCCATTAGGTACCACCAGACAAACAGAATTCCGGTCATAAACTCAACCACCGGATATTGCCAGCTGATCTTCGTTTTACAATTGGCGCATTTCCCATGCAAGAGAAAAAAAGAGAGTAGGGGAATATTGTGTTTCCAGGAGATCAATTTTTTGCATTTTGGGCAAACCGACCGACCCGAAAGAGGAGAGGTGCCGTGGGTCGTCCGATAAATAACCACATTCAAAAAAGATCCCCAAACCAAGCCGAAAATAAAAACAAACAGGATTATCATTGCCACCCCACTAATATAACACGCGGTTCCGTGTCACTGTGACATTGTGTCACAGTTTAATTTACTGGAAACATTGCATGCAGTTCCCAGCAGCCTTTTGAATCTCGGTACAACCTTCATCTACCGAATCACCATTATCATTGACACTCCAAGCTGTCGCAACCGTGTCATTTCGAAGCGCCTTACCCTCGGGAGAATAACAGACGATCACCGCCGTCTTGGAGCCTGAACCAAGATACAAGGTGGTAGACAATCCCGAGAAGAAACCGGCCTTTAGTTCTCCGTCATCCAACAAAGTATCCGTAATACAGTCATTCACTGTCGTGACAGCGTTAGCACCGCCCGCTACCTTTACCACCGCGTGCGGATAACCTGCCTCCGATCCGCTAACATCATCAAAGACCGCGTTGTCACAAGTTGCGATGGTTCCCACCAGTGCCTGCCATGGCAAATAGCCGTGGGTAGCATAATAACGGGTCATTGCGTTCAAAACCTCGACACTCGCATTCCTATTGTTGGCGTCACGCGCTTTCTTTAACTGTTCAAAAGGGTCAACTGCCGCCAGAAGCCCGGCCGCCAGAATTCCCAAAACACCGATCACGATTAGTAACTCGATTAGGGTAAAACCCTTGGACAGTTTCATCTTTATTTAACCAATTAATAAACTTCGTCTCTTCTTCTACTGTAGAGTTTTTAGAACTGGTTTGTCAAATTGTAGATCGGGAGGATCACTGCCATGACCAGAAATCCGACTCCGATCCCCATGAATACCATAATGATCGGTTCGATCGCCGTCGTGAGCGCCTTCACCTTCAGCTCTGATTGGGATTCATAGAAATCAGCCAATTTAGCCAGGATCTCGTCCACTTTTCCCGTTTGCTCTCCGACTGCGATCATTTGCGACAAGATCGGTGGAAAATCCGAAGTACTGGCGATCGCTTCTGCCAGGGTTGTCCCTTTTTCCACTTTTATCGCCGTCCGCCTGATTTCGTCCCCATAGATCTGACTTCCCAAAGTATCAGC
>CAYQLI010000010.1:13918-19284 GCA_964418355.1 uncultured Pseudomonadales bacterium
CCGTGATCCGCAAACCATCGAGGATCGGGATCGCCGCGGTCGAAAGCAAACCCATCGTCCTGGCAAATTCAGCCAAGATGATATCTTTTTTCAGAGGTCCCCAGATCGGGATCTTGAAGATGATCTGTTCGATGATCAATGCCCCCACCGGAGTTTTTGCCCAACGGCGGAAAAAAGCAAACCCCAGCACTAGCCCGGCCAAAAGAAGATACCAGTAGTGGATCATAAAATCAGACATCCCGATCAGTATCAGAGTCGGCGTCGGTAATTTTGCCCCAAAGTCCTTATACATTTGGGTCATCTTGGGGACGACAAAGATCATCATGATCGAGGCGACGAGCACCATACCGATCATGACGATGGCCGGGTAGATCAAGGCCCCCTTGGTCTTGTTTTGAAATTCGTGCTGTTTATCCAAAGTATCCGCCATTTTTCGCATGATCTCGTCCAAAACACCAGCAGACTCACCCGCTTTGACCAGGGCGATATAGACATTGCTAAAAGTGCCTTCCGTCTTTTCCAGGGCTGACCCTAGGGAGGTACCTCCTTCAACTTCCGTCAGAACTTTGTCAACAACAGCAGCCAATTTCGGTTTACTCTGATCCTTAAGTATTTTCAGTGCGTCAACCAAAGGTAATCCCGAAGCGATCATAGTCGAAAGCTGGCGGGTAAAATTCGTGATCTCCTCAAACTTGGGTTTACCCATCGTGGCGAACAGTTCATCAAAAACATTTTCCGACGCTTCACGGAGCGAAACGATCGTCATTTTTTTCCCGCGGAGAATTGAGGCCGCCTGTGGTAAATTGTTCGCCTCGACCATCCCCGCCACTTGCTTATTACTCTCATCTATAACACGGTAATTGAACCTTTTCATTTCAATTCTCCAATGAGGCGGGCCAAAACTGCCGGGTGATTGGCATATTTGTAGGCCACATCTTTATCCACCACTCCACGATTAATCAAATTTGCCAAACTCGATTCCAGGAGGATCATCCCCATCTCCTGACTGGTCTGGATCACATTATCAATCTGGTGTGTTTTTCCCTCGCGAATATTGCTCTTGATCGCCGGGGTACTGACCATGACCTCCACCGCCACTACCCTTTTACCATCCTTTGTTGGTACCAATCTCTGAGAAAACACCGCCTCGAGAGAAGTAGCTAATTGAGATCTGATTTGATCCTGCTGTTCCTCGGGAAATGAGTCTATCACCCGGTCTATTGTTTGCGCGGCACTATTGGTATGCAGTGTCGCAAAAACAAGATGTCCCGTTTCAGCCGTGGTCATTGCCGCCCTCATTGTTTCCAAATCACGCATCTCACCGACGAGAACCACATTTGGGTCTTCGCGCAGAACAGATCTCAGAGCTCTGGCAAAAGACTGGGTATCGTTACCGACTTCCCGCTGTGAAATTATTGACTTTTTGTTTTGGTAGACAAACTCAACTGGGTCTTCGATGGTAACAATATGTTCCGATCTGGTGACATTGATCTCTTCAATAATGGCGGCCAAGGTCGAGCTTTTACCCTGACTCGTCGGACCGGTAACCAAAATGAACCCCTGATGTAGCTGGGCAAAGGTGTGACAAATTGTCGGCAGCTTCAGATCATCAATTGTCGGAATAATTTCCGGGATCAAGCGAAATGAGGCGGCCACAGACCCCTTTTGGGTATAAGCGTTGACACGGAAACGAGCCACTCCGGGGATTGCATAAGAATAATCCCATTCTTTCTCAGAGAGAAAATGTTCCTTCTGCTCCGGCTTCATCGTCTCCAAAACCATTTGACTGATCGCAACTGCATCAAGTGCTACCTCATTGGTGACAAAACCGAGCCGACCATTATTTCTTAACGTCGGCGGGGAACCCACCACCAGATGCAAATCGGAAGAACCGGAGTCGAGAACAAGTTTTAATAGGTCGCCTATCTTTGTCATTATATTTGTGCCACTCTTAAGACTTCTTCAATGGTAGTAATTCCCTCCAGGACCTTCAAATAACCATCCTGCTTCATCAACATCATCCCTTCGGTAACCGCCTGTTTTTCAATTGAGGCCGCATCAGATCTCTGCATAATCAGTTTGGCAATATTTGACGAAACTGGCAAGACCTCAAAAATAGCGATCCTTCCCAAGTAACCGGTCTGAGCGCACCGGTCACAGCCCTTGCCTTTGTAAAGCAAGACCTCACCACCTTGTTTCTTAGCTTCAGCAACCTTCGTCTGGTTACCCTTGATAAAACTGTCAAAATACTCACCCAAAACTCCTTTGATATCAGTCACCAGCGCCGGATCGGGGAGATATCCTGCCTTACAATCCTCACAGATCCTCCGTAAAACACGTTGAGCCACGATCGCCGTCATCGAACTTGCCAACAGAAACGGCTCTGACTTCATGTCAATCAACCGAGGGAGCGCTCCTGCCGCGGAGTTTGTATGCAGAGTCGAAAAAACCAAGTGACCCGTCAAGGAAGCCTGGATCGCCAGTTCCGCCGTTTCTTCGTCACGAACCTCTCCCACCATGATGATATTGGGGTCTTGACGCAAGAACGAGCGTAATCCCGAGGCAAAAGTTAATCCCGCTTGAGGATTGATCTGGACCTGATTCACCCCCGGCATAGCATACTCAATGGGGTCCTCCAAAGTCACGATATTTACTTTCGGAGTATTGATCTTACTGATAAGGGAGTATAGGGTTGTCGTCTTACCTGAACCCGTCGGGCCAGTGATCAGGATAATCCCGTGGGGGATCAGGACAGCCTCCTCAAGGTTTTTCAGCGCCTTCCCCCGCAAACCTAATTCTTGTAAAGTGGGGATCTTCTGACTCTTCGGCAGGAGACGCATCACTACTTTCTCTCCATGGGCCGTCGGCAAACTGCTGATACGGAGGTCCACCTCACCCAGATCCGACTTAAAAGCGAACCGACCGTCCTGGGGCAGACGTTTTTCGTCTATCTTCATCCCGGAGAGGATTTTTATACGGCTCACCAAAGCCGCGTGATACTGCCGATCCAAACGCAATCTTTCCTCCAGGATTCCGTCAATCCGATAGCGAATCCTGGTAACATTCTCCAGCGGCTCGATGTGGACGTCGGTGGCCCGAAACTTGATCGCGTATTCCAGGACCTTCTTGACGATCTCGACGATCTTCGGCTCTTTGATGATCTGAGCCATTGACTCTGCCGTAATCACCCCGACAGCCTCTTCTTCCTCACCTCCCTTTTTCAAAACCTCCGTTACTTCTCCGATCAGGCTTTGGGCATAGTTCTGATCAATCAATGAGGTGAGTCTGGTCTCCGAGGTTGCCTGAACGGCCACCCTCAATCCCGACCGTTTTTCCAAAAAATCAATTGCTGTTAGATCCTGAGGATTGCTCATGACCACGGTCAGCAAATTGTTTTGTTTATCAATTGAAAGCGGTATTACCCGGTAGGTATCGGCGATTGATTTGGGGACTAAATTGAGTAAGTCCGGTGACAAAACCAAACTTCCCTGATCAAAATAGGGGACTCCCCAAACATTCGCCTGGGCACGCGCCAAGGTCTCTTCATCAGTGACTCCCAGATCTTTGACGATCTCTACTTGGGTTTTTGCCGAACTAGCCATGTCAACGCGGGCCTTAGCCACCTGATCGGCGGTCAATTTTCCGCTCTCAGCCAAAACAGCAATAAGATCCTTGGTACCCGACGAGGTAACAGGGGCAGTCTGATCCATAACTTAAATGTACAATATAAAAATAGCCGTGTCACTCTAAATATGATCCCTCTAATAATCGAGTCAGACAACCCGGATCTAACCATTCAATACCTGACCGACCATTACTATCTTCAGAATCTGGTCGGGGAGGTAAAACCGGAAAACGACAGTATCAGCCTACCAGCGATCAAATACTTGATTGACCGGGCCAAATTCTCCCATCCGGACAAGAGTCAGGCAGTCTTCATGATCTGGGATGGGCATCTCATTACTCCGGCCGGACAAAATGCTCTCCTAAAAACCCTGGAGGAGAGCCGGTCCTACGAACAGTTCATCTTGACCACTCACAATCATCACCTTCTTTTGGATACCATCATCAGCCGTTGCCAAGTCATCAGTTTGACCCAAAATAATAAAAAGGCCCTCGACAAAAACGTCCTTTTGACCTTTGTCAGCTATCTCACCAGCCCGGGAGAAAGCATCAAAAATAGTGACGAAATCTTATCGGATAATCCAACGGGTTTTTTAAGAACGATTATTGATAATCTTCGCCAGGCAAATCGAAATCTGCCGACCACCAAAAGGATCAAAATCATTTCCCTTGCCCTGGAATGCCTCTCTGATTTAGACCGAAACATCAATCAAAAACTAGCCCTGGACCATTTCTTGTTACAATCAGGCCTAATTATCAAAAAGTCAACTTGAACCTGTGGCCATCATGGCCTAAAATGAACCCCGCTTACTGCTGATTTGTTAGAACTACTTGTGGTGAGCGTAGTCGAACCCATGCCTCAATCAGAATATACCGCCAAAGATATCACCGTCCTGGAAGGACTGGAACCGGTCCGCAAGAGGCCCGGCATGTACATCGGTAGTACCGACGAAAAAGGCCTTCACCATCTTCTGATTGAGATCTTTGACAACTCCCTTGACGAAGCCATTGCCGGTTTTGCTAAAAACATCTTTGTCCAGATGCACGAAAACGGTATGGTCTCGATCTATGACGACGGCCGCGGCATTCCGACAGATATGCATCCTTCCGGAGTTTCTGCTCTGGAACTCGCCATGACCAAACTCCACGCCGGTGGTAAATTTTCCACCACCGCCTATCAGGCCTCCGGCGGACTCCATGGTGTTGGTGCCTCCGCGGTCAATGCCCTTTCTACCTATATGCAGGTGGTCGTCAAAAGAGGGAATAAGTTTTTCACCCAAAGCTACAAAGTCGGCAAACCGGATTATTCCGTCAAGGAGATCACGAAAATTGAAGCGACGAAGATCATTCCCGAATATCACAAATCATTCCTGGACAAAGCCGCCGGAACCTACACTATTTTCAAACCGGATCCGGTCATCTTCAAAAAAACCACCGAGTTCGATTTTATTTACATCAAAAAACTCATTCGTGAACGCGCCTATCTCGTCGCCGGAGTCTATATGCATCTTTTTGATGAAAAGACTGGCAAACACACCAACTTCTTCTTCGAGTCCGGCCTCCGTTCTCTCCTGGCTCACACCAACCGCCTGAAGAAACCTCTCCACGAACTGATTCACATGCAAGGAACCGCCACCGAAAATGCCTATCCCATCGGTGTCGAGGTCGTCATGCAATATACCGACGCTTATTCCGAAACTGTCGAGAGCTACGCCAATACCATCAATACCCATGATGGCGGC
>CAYQLI010000011.1:0-2863 GCA_964418355.1 uncultured Pseudomonadales bacterium
ATGACCGAACCGAAGATGGCCATATAAACAATACCCATGAGGGCAAGGGGAGCTCCGATATTGGTGCGGGCCACGACCGAGGCGGGCGTAAAGAATACCAGAAAGGCAAAAACCGGGATACTGACGAGATAGCTGACCAGACTGATCTGACTCGCGTCGGTCTTGAGTTTCTTGACCAGGAGCAGGAAGGCGGTCCAAATTAGGTTACTGCCTAGGATAAGCAGATTACCGATCAGGGAAAACTTTACTCCGGCGCCGTTATTTAAGATCGGCTCAAAGGCAAGGAGTAGGGTGCCGAAGATGGCGATGATCAGTCCGATCTCCTCATTTCGACTGATCTTTTCTTTGAGGAAGATGCGTCCGCCAAGTATCACCAGAAGGGGACCGGTTGCTGTAAGGATCGAGGCTTCGATGGAACTGGTCAGTTTCAAACCTTCATAAAGAGGGATCAGGGTCAAAGGAGTGCCAAGCAGGGCCAGGAAAATCAGCAGGGGCCAGTTTTGGTGACGGAGTTTCTTGATATCTTTGTTTTGGAAGATGAAATAAAGGGGAAGGAAGATCAAACTCGCAATCAGGTAGCGACCCAAGAGAAATTGGTTGGTGGTGACGAAATTGAGTGCCACTTTGATGATCGGGGGAGAAAGACCCCACAAAACCGTGTTCAAGAGGAGCAGGGCATAGGCTTTCGACCGCTTATTGGACAGGTGGTGTGTGGACATAGGCAGCGAGTTTGGGGAGGTCATCCAGTGCATAACTGGTCTGGACTCCCGAGGACATATCTTTGACCGTTAGAGTCTGAGTCTTCACCTCATTATCACCGATAATGACCACAAAAGGAATACCTTTTTTGTTGGCATACTTGAGTTGCTTGTCGAGTTTGGCTTCGGGGTCGGGGTAGATTTCAGTATTGATACCTTGGTCTCGGAGGGTCGAACCGAGTTCGATAGATTTATCCTTAAGTTCCGGTGAGAAAATAGTTACTAATATTTTTGTGGGAATTGGGTTGATGTTGGGAAGCTTATTCAATTGCTTTAATAGTTCCATGATCACCACGTCGCTGATCGCGAATCCTACGGCACCGACCTTTCCTCCGCCAAACGTCTCTACCAAGTCGTCAAAGCGGCCGCCTCCAAAGATAGATCTTTTTAATTCACTGCTTTTGGCGAAGCATTCAAAGACAGTACCGGTGTAATATGTCAGTCCTCTGACTACTGATGGATCGAATTTTACGTATTCCATGACGCCATAATTCCCGAGTGCTTTAAAAAGGTCAGTTAGGTTTTCTGATCCTGAAAAATCCGATGATCCCACCAGTTTACTAATGCCATTGACCTGGTCACTGTTTAGCCCGAGTTCCAAGAGGGAACTGGTAAATTCGCTTTCGTCAATCTTTGCTTTTCGGTCAATGACTTTTAGGACTTGGGGGTACAGTTGATCATTGATGCCCAAATCAGAAAGTTTTTGTTGTGTGTATCTACGGTCATTAATTTTTATTACGACTTCATCTGAGCTGATATTCAATGCCTGAAGAGCCTTGGTCATTAGCGCAATGATTTCTGCGTTGGCCATAGTTTCGTTACCATCTACGATATTAACTTCCCATTGCCAGAAGTCTCGAGATCTGCCCGATTGTGGTTTTTCATAGCGCCAGACATTTCCAAACATCATCCACCGTAGGGGGAAAGTCAGTTGGCCCTGTTTATTGGCTACCATCCGTGAATAGGTAGGGGTTATTTCCGGGCGGACACCCAGCTTTTTCCCGTCACGGTCTTCCAGGCCATACATTTGCTGATTGACAATTTCCTCCCCGGATTTTGCGGCAAATAGATCAAAACTTTCCAAAATTGGTCCATCAATTTCTTCGTAGCCGAAACTTTTGGCCACACCTCGCCACTTGTTGAATATCCAGTTGCGAATAGCTAATTCTTGGGGATACAAATCTCTGGCTCCGCGAATGGACTGAGACAATGGGTTTTTGTTCATAGTTTTAGTTTACATTAATAATCTCGCGTCGCAAAATAGGAGGGATACAAAAAAAGGACCGTCGCGGTCCCCTGAATCGTTTTTTGATCGACTCCGCCTCTGCGACATCGACTGCCTGATTGGTTCGGTTTGGCTTCCGTCCCGCATTTTGGCGGGAAGCTGGCGGATCGTGACTCCGCTCGTAACGCTTTAGAGTATTGTACCATAATTTGACTTTTTAGGCCACACGGCGTATATTATGGGACATGGAAAGACTTGGAGGTGGACCTGAATTGATTAACGTAATACAAATGGGAGGTTATGGCCGTTTTCCCGGAATTTGGGGGCAGGATGGTGTTACTTTTAAATTTTTGAACTTTACCTCGGATGTCACCCCTGAAGATCGGGCTTTCCATGTGAGAGCAGTGACCTTGGATTTTAGCCGTATGGGGTTCTTTTATTTGGAGAATATTGGTGGTTCGTGGACATCTACGCCAGAGGGTTAAGGTGCTGGCCTGTAGTTTGACATTTGAAGCTATATGAGGTAAATTATGGGTCAATCAGACCATCTTTTGCGCTGGTTCGGGCAGGGCCAGCGCACAAGGTGGTTTTTTGGAATTAGAGTACTTTGCCTTGAATGAGGCTGACGGTACCGTCGGCACTGATAAGAATGATGCCGAAGATTTTTTGGGTTAACTTGAGGGTGGTAAGATCAATTTTTATAAGTTTACCCAAGGTTACTTCCTGATTTTTGTCATTAACTTTTAGAGTAAGGGTTTTCTTTTTGAGATCAACTTTGACGATTGGGGAGAAAACGGCCTTCTTCTCGTATTTTGGAGCTACTTGCTGGTAAATGACGATGCGTTTGGCGGTCAGAATATCCGGTGAAGAAAGGCTGCCG
>CAYQLI010000011.1:2873-10233 GCA_964418355.1 uncultured Pseudomonadales bacterium
CTGAAATAAGCTCCGGTTTTAGGGGCTGATTATCCTTGATAATCGCGGTTGTCGCGCCCAAACTTATCTGAAGGGTGGTGGCATCCGTATTTAGGGTAAAGACCCCCTGTTTGATATCTGAGACGGTGCCGGCATAGCCCACGATCTGATTACTATTTTCACCGAGTATGGTTTGGGTATTTTTTAGATTTTTATCAAGAGCTTTTTGTAGGATTTCTTTTTTTGTTTGGTCGAGAATGGCTTCGGCGGAAGCGATGGGGGTATCGGCGTCGGCGGCATGGCTAGTAGAGGCAGTAGCTAATAGGAAGTACCCCGTGGTAAATAGTAAGAAGAATATTTTTTTCATAGTTAATTTATTTTGGCGGTGGAGTAGACGATTGAAAATTGAATTGATTCGGTCTTTTGGTCGGGATTTAATGAGGTGAGCTTGATAATATTTTCGCCTCCGGTAAGTTTCAGGTCAATACTGAAGCTGCCGTCCTTATCAGCCGTAACCAGAGCGTCGTCCTCTGATGAATAGGCGGCGATAGTGGCTCCGGGGGCTGTTTTTCCGGTGATCTTAACGCTTGAGGTATTCACAATAACATGATCCATCGGCGAGATAATCATTAGTCCAGAAATGGTTGGAGTCGGAGTGAGGGTCGTGGTTTCTTCGGGGGTTGGAGTAGTGGAGACATTCGCCGCCTGCTCTGCCGATTTATTGGCCAACTGGACTCCATAAAGAATGACGAGACCGAGGACCAGACCAATGATGATTGCAAAAACTACTTCTTTACGCATAATTGAACAAGCAAACTATATCACATCCCGCTTCCCGGGACTTGTGCTAAGATAAAACCAAATTATGGAGGTGACTTTTTTGGGAAAAACTAGTTTTAAATTTAAGACAAAAACTTTAACCCTGATCGTTGATCCGATCTCAAATAAGGAGAAAGCTGATGTTGTAGTTTATACGGGTAATCCAAACGCGATGGTCGAGGTATCCGGAGCGGTTAATCGGGAAAAACCTTTCGTAATTGATAAAGAAGGGGAGTATGAACTTGGTGGTGTTGGCATCATCGTTGACAGGCTGGAAATTGGTAAGGAGGGTATGGTGGTCCGAATTAGCGGTGACGGGGTCGAAGTCGCCCACACAGGGATGGTGGAGGGAGATCTGGAGGAAAAGATGAAACAAAAGTTGTCTGAGTCTGATGTTCTGCTTTTGACTTTGAAAAAGGCTGTTGATCTCATTAATACTTGTGAGCCGTACATCGCCGTGCTGATGGGCTACGACTCAATTGCCGAGGTTGATCAATTTTTGGGTTCGCACAAATTTGAGGTTGTCAAACGAGATTTGGATAAACTCAAATTAGACGCCGATTCTCTGCCCGAGAGTACGGAGGTAGCGGTCTTAAATGGCTAACCCAAGAATTCCCCCTCATTCTGATGAGGCGGAAAAATCAGTTTTAGGAGCGATTCTGATTGATAAGGATGCGATTGTTGAGGTGGCTGAGACGATCAAGGGTGAAATGTTTTATAACGAGAACCACGGTCTGATTTATTCGGCAATGGTTTCTCTGTATGAAAACCGCGACCCAATTGATGTCATCACGGTTTCGGATTGGCTAAAAAAGGACAAGACTCTGACCAGAGTGGGGGGGATGGCTTACCTTTCCGAGTTGACCAATGAGGTACCGACTTCGGCAAACATTGTGAAATATGCCGGCTTGGTCAAAGAAACTTATATCAAAAGACAAATGATCTCGGCGGCGGCAACCTTGGGAGAACTAGCTCTGGATGAGAGTAATAATCTCGAGACCATTCTCGATACGGCCGAAAAGGCGGTCTTTTCCCTGTCTCAGAAAAACATCAAACGTTCCTTTATCCCGGTAAAAGAAGCTCTGGCGGAAAGTTTTGATCGCTTGGATGAACTGCAGAAGATGGAAGGTGGGCTCCGTGGTGTTCCGACGGGTTTTTCTGATTTGGACGATGTTTTGGTGGGTCTTCAAGAGAGCAACCTGATTATTTTGGCGGCCCGTCCGGGTGTCGGAAAAACTGCTTTTGCCACCAATATCGCTCAGTTTGCCGCGGTGGAAAAGAAAATCCCGGTGGGAATTTTTTCGCTTGAAATGAGCAACCTGGAGTTGGTTGACCGTATGTTGGTGGGACAGGCAGGGATTGATGCCTGGAAGATGAAAACCGGAAATCTCAAACCGGAAGACTTTGAAAAGTTGTCAGAGGCAATGGGTATCTTGGCTGATTCGCCACTTTTTATTGATGATACGCCGGGACAGACGATCCTCCAGATGAGAACGAAGGCGAGGCGGCTCCATGCTGAAGTGGGGCTCAAGCTACTCGTGGTGGACTACCTGCAGTTGGCGGTCGGGGACGGTAGATATGAAAGCCGGGTTCAGGAAGTGGGAGCGATTTCTCAGGGATTGAAGAATTTGGCCCGTGAATTGCGGATTCCGGTGATCGCCCTGTCTCAACTTTCCCGGGCGGTGGAGAGCCGCGGCGAGAAGATCCCTCAGCTTTCTGACCTGCGTGAATCCGGTAGTATCGAACAGGACGCTGACGTGGTGATGTTCCTTTTCAAGCCAGACGATAATAATCTGACCGACTATAAACTGAATATTGCTAAACATAGAAATGGACCTTTGTCTCAGGTAAATCTGACTTTCAGGGGAGAGAAGATCAAGTTTTTTGGAACAGAGAAGCGGCGATAGCGGCGACGATAACAAAAAAGTCTTTGAAGAACTCCGTGAGGGTCATACCGAGGGCGTGGATGAGGCGCCACATCGTATGCATGCTGGGAGAGTACTTGCCATTTTCGATCTTATTGACATAGGTGTGGTAGTAACCCGCATCCATGGAAAGTTTTTCTTGACTAACCCCACGTTCACATCTATGCCTTTTGAGGTGTTGACCAAGCTTATAACCGAAAACGCCTTTTTCTTTGCGCCGACTGTCAAGTTTTACAAAATCCCGGGGTATCACAGGTTCCATTACATCAAAAAAGAAAATTAATAGCACGCACTAGTATGGTTGATTCCACACATTAAATATAGCATCTCGGCGACCTATATATTATGACTATTTTGGTCCAAGTATCCTGAAATGAAAGGAAACGGCTATAAAAATGAAACGAATGATTGTGCCTGGGGCGGGAATCGAACCCGCAAGAGATTTTACCTCACAGGTTTTTGAGACCTGCGTGTTTGCCAGTTTCACCACCCAGGCATAGGCCCTGAGAGGGCCCCTTCGGGGCCTATTATCTCATGGATCGGTGGCAAAATCGAGGCTGACGGGAGTATAATAGGCCGGTATGATTGATGTAAACAAACTAAAAGTGGGGGTGACCTTCGTAGATGAGGAGACACCCTGGAAGGTCTTGAAGTATGATTTTATCAAGATGGGCCGTGGGGGTGCGACCATCAAGATCAAGGCCAGAAATCTGATCTCGGGTTCGATCATCACCAAAAGTTTCCAGTCGGGGAATACGGTTGAGGATATCGCCCTCGAAAAAAAACACCTGCAATATCTCTACAAAGATGACGACAAAGCATATTTTATGGATCCGATTAGCTTTGAGCAGATCGAGCTACCAATCTCGATCGTCGTGGATGATGTGAACTATCTGGTTGAGGGGGAGAAATCCTGGGTGCTTTACTGGAACGAACGCGTCTTGGGCATCGAAGTACCGGCATCGGTCGTTATGGAAGTAACTGAGGCGGACCATTGGGAAAAAGGCAATAGTGTCAGTAACCTGACCAAGCCGGTAAAAGTCGCCAGTGGGCTGACGGTCATGGCGCCTCTATTTATCAAGAAAGGTGACAAGATCAAGATCAACACGGAGGAAAGTTCGTATATTGGCAGGGTGAACGAGTAAATTATCTGAAGATGTAGATGAGGGCGATGACGATGACCTGGGGGATGAGGCCGCGGACTTTGTCGGGGATAGAATGGTGGAAAAATTTGTGGAAAGCGGCGAGCTGTTTGATCGGGGTAAAACGCCAACCGAGGAAGAGGTAGGGGAATTCGATAAAATCAGGCAGAAGGGCAACAAACCAACCTAACCAAGGATAGATCGAGAATGGATTTCCATATTGAAAAAAGAAAAAAACCAGAAGGATAGAAGCGGGGAAGTCGGTAAAAAGTTCCTGGAGGAAGGCATTTTTGTGGCTTTTGATCTTCTTAGTCAGACCTTGACCGACGTCCCAGTGGGGGATGTAATCTTCCAGGAAGTGGCTGGCTATGATCAGGGGGATAGCGAGGTAGGGATTGTGGATCTTGGTGGCGATAAAGGCGCCGGTGGTGGCATGCGCTATCGAGAGCATAAGTGAAGTTTAGTATACAATGTTTGTATTAGTCCCGATGGAATAATCGGGATTTCGCTTCGCTTAAGATGTCTGAAATTTTGGTAACGATAGGCAAGTTTTCTGTTTATACTTTGTCCCTCTGTGTGGTCTTAGGTTATTTTTGGTACAGTTTTGTGGTTTATAAGAAAGGTTTGGAGTATCGGTATAGCACGGAAAGTTTGCTGAATTTGGCAGTGGTCTCCGGGATTTTCGGCTGGATGGGGAGTCGGATCGGTTATATCCTTTCCCATTTGGCTATTTTTGAGGCTAACTGGTTACGAATATTTTTGCTCTCAGAATACCCCGGCTATGATTATGTGGGTTTGCTGTTGGGGTTATTGATCGGGGTGATTGTTTTGGCCAGACGAGGTGAAATAAAGTTTTACGAAGGTTTAGATCTAGCGGGGTTAGGACTTCCCGGAGCGATCGCTTTTGAGAGACTCGGCCGAGTCTTTGCCGGGCAGGGGATAATTGTTCTTGGAGTACCGGTTGAGTTGCTGCAAGCCTTGTTTTTCCTCCTGATCTTTGTTTGGCTGTGGAAATTAGAATCAGAGTATCGGACTTTCGAATGGTATCGCTTTAGGAAAACTCAGGCTCGGCCTGGTTTTATTTATGGGGCATTTTTGTTTATGTCAGGTATTTTGATCCTGATCAGTAACATTCTTCCGAAACTTGTTCCCAGTGTTGAAATATTGGGTGTAGCTTCGGTCATCTTTGGAAGCGTGTTGATTTATCACCAATCAGGGAGAGGTTTAGCTCATGATGTCAAGTTGCTTCCTTTCGTGGGGAGATGGTACACTAAGTCCAAATGAAAACTGAAGCGAAGAAAGTCACCCAAGCCGCAAGTTCTCCGATCAGTTTTCCGATGAATGTCTTGAAACCGCTGATGGATTATCTTAAGGGAGAGGAAAAGCGTTTGGTTAAAGCCAAAAGCAGCCTGACAAAAGAAGATCCCTTCAAAGGAAAGAACCGGGAAGAGGATAATTCTATTGACGCTGATGTGGCTGAACAGGTTGACCACGACCGGGTTTTTGCTTCGAGGATCGAGCTCAAGAAGTCACTAATTAATATCAGGAAAACCTTGACCAGAATCAAGATTGGTCGTTATGGTATCTGCGAAAACTGCGGTACGATGATTGATACTGATAGGTTAGCGATCAAGCCGACGGCAGAGTACTGTTTTGCCTGCGAAAAACAAGTAGAGGCGAAAAAGAGGTGAGGTCCCTGTTTTCGAGAGGTTTAGTTTTATTGGTGTTGTTTCTTCTGGATTTGTTTCTCCAGTTTTACGCAAGATCGCTAGGGTGGGGGAGTCAAAATAGCGGTTTTAGTTTTGGCTTTGGTGAGAACAGAATCCCGGCTTTTGTCTACCTTATTTTGGTGGGTATCTTATTCATTTTCATTGTCAGAAGGAAAATAACCGGATTCGGATGGTGGCTGGTGATCGTCGGTGGTCTCTCCAATGCGATCGCCAGACTGGTTACCGGGGAGGTTTGGGATTATCTTCATTGGACGACCGGATTTTCACTTTGGTTTAATTTGGCTGATATTTCGATTACACTTGGGGTTGTATGGCAAATCTTAAGCTACCGATACTTTGGGAAGATAAAGACGTAATGGTGGTGAATAAGCCGCCTTTTGTGGTGGTCAATCGGGCTGACTCGGTCGGAGCCGAAACAATAGCGGACTGGGCGGAAGATAAATTGAATATCAAAGAGGGGAAATGGCAAATGGAAAATAAGGACGAGAAAACATTTGTGCAAAGGAGTGGGGTGGCTCATCGGCTCGACAAGGAGACCAGTGGCTGTCTCCTGATCGCAAAGAATCCGGCGGCATTAAGTTCACTGTTGCGTCAGTTTCACGATCGAGAAACAAAGAAGGAGTACCTGGCCTTGGTCCATGGATACATGGCTCCGGAGGAAGGGACGATCCGTTTGCCGCTTTCCCGAAGCCGTTTCGATCGGGAAAAATGGGAGATCAAGTACAGCGGCAAGATGGCCGAAACGACCTGGCGGGTCGAAAAATATTTCAGAGACACTACTTTGGTCCGCTTATTTCCCAAGACTGGACGAACCCACCAGATTCGGGTCCATCTGGCTCATCTTGGTTTTCCCATTTTTTCGGACGAGAAGTACCTGACCAAAAGCAAGGTCGCGGCTGACCGGGAGAAGTTGCCCTTTCATTTTTTGCACGCCCAAAAAATCGGTTTTAGAGATATGAATTATGCCTGGCAGACGGTGGAAGCTCCTCTTCCGCCGGAGGCCACGAAGCTGTTATCATGGATGGAGAGTGAGTAACCCTTTTTTTGTATTTAGCCTTGTTTTTGGCTTGGCGGTTTGCGCCGGGATGGTGGCGCGGGTATTTCGTCAGCCGGCTTTTCTGGGTCACGTCTTGATCGGTCTTTTGGTGGGGTACCTGGGTTTTCTGCAGGGTGGGGAGATCAGCCGTTTTCTGGAACTCCTTTCAAGTGCCGGAGTCATGCTTTTACTTTTCCTGGTGGGGTTGGAAATGAACCTTTTTGAAGTGAAAAAGATGGGTGAGAAGGCTTTTCTCACTGGTATCGGGCAAATTGTTTTGACGATGGCACTTTTTACCTTCGTCCTGACGAGGATCGGTGTTAATTTTAATGTCAGTCTTTTTCTCTCGGCGGCCCTGGCGTTTTCCAGTACGATCATCGTGGTGATGCTATTGTCTGAGAAGCACGACTTGGAAAGCCTACCAGGCAAAATGGCGGTAGCCTTATTATTGATACAGGACTTGGCGGCAATAGTTATTCTTTTGATTTTCGGTGGGGGAACAGGACAGGGCTTGTTGGTCCTGCTAGTAAAAATACTCTTGTTGGTGGGTTTGACCATATTGATGGCAAAGAAGGTGATGCCGAAGCTCTTACACCGGGTTTCCAAATCAATGGATGAGTTGATCCTTTTTAGTCTGGCCTGGTGTTTCGTCTTGGCGAGCGTGATCGCTTCGCCTCTACTAGGGCTCTCGTTGGAGATTGGCGGCTTTTTGGCGGGTTTGGCCTTGTC
>CAYQLI010000011.1:10245-15641 GCA_964418355.1 uncultured Pseudomonadales bacterium
GCATATCCACATTGCGACCAAGATAAAACCGATTCGTGATTTTTTCCTGACGATCTTTTTCGTCGGCTTGGGTTTGAATTTGAGACTTGACCGCTCGGTCGTTCTGATGGCGGTGCTTTTATCTTTGGTGGTGATCGTTTTCAAGCCATTGATCGTTTGGTTCCTAATGCGTCTTTTTGGCTACAAGCAAAGAGTGGCTTTTAGTACTGGTTTATTTTTTGGACAGATTTCTGAGTTTTCTTTCATTATGGTTGGGGTGGGGAATAAGGTAGGCTTTTTGAATTCGGGAATGCTTTCTTTGGTCTCATTGGTGGGTTTGATCACGATGGTAATTTCAGGATATCTCATTATTGATAATGAAATGGTTTATCGCTTCCTAAAGCCCTTATTAAATCTGCTTTGGAGGGACAAAACCGGTGGGGAAGAGGCGGAGGCAAAACAAAAAGAAGATCACATTATCTTGTTCGGTTGCCACAGAATGGGAAGAAGCATCCTGATACATTTGGCTAATAAAAAGGAAAAAATCTTGATCGTTGATTTTGATCCGGAGGCGGTGAGCCGGCTGCGGAATGAAGGCTGGGAGGTGATCTATGCCGACGCTTCAGATGTAGAGTTGTACGACAGACTGAACCTACCCAAAGCAAAAATGGTGATCTCGACCCTGAAAGACATAAAAGATAACTTGATTATGCTGGATGAACTTAAGAAAAAAAGGATAAAGGCCAGTGTCGTGATGGATGCGGAGTCAGTCGAGGATGCAGAGAAGCTCTATAAAGCCGGAGCGACCTATGTCATTTTCCCTCACTTCGTCGGTGGTTTACATTTGGGTGACCTGGTCAAAAAGGGAGTCTCCGAAAAGGAAGACTTTGCATCTTATCGGAAGTATCAGCAGGAGGTAATGGCTGGAGTTTATGCCTAAGCTATTTAAGTTATTCCATGTCGTCGGAATCCTTTTTTTGGTTTTGATGGCCTTAATGGTCTTCGTCGGTGTCTTGCGCCGGAATGTTTACAATCCCAAACTAGGAATTAACTTACTTTTGATGGGTAAAGACGGAATGGGGATCGTCTCGATCCGACCAAGTACCGGGATGGTCAGCCTGATGAGACTAGCTAACAATTTGGTGATTCCGGTAGATATTAATAATGGGGAGTATCAGGTAGAAGCAATTTATAAAATCGGTTTGCCGATCAATGATCCGAATAACGTCGCCAGGGTTAGTGTCGGGCAGGCCCTTGGGGTGGTCTTGGCTGGGGTGATCAAGTCAAATGTTGATTTTGGTCTACCCGGTTTACGGGAAGCCCTGCTTTCTGTTTCAACGAAAAGCAACTTCAGTCTAATGGATCGTTATTTACTTTTAAAAGACGTTAATGAACTTCTTTCGAAAAAAATGTCACTTTCCGTAACGTTGCCAAAAAGTGTGATGGATAGTTTTGATGAACCTGATGGAAAGACGATTTACAAGCTTAATACCGCGGTTTTCGTCTGGAGTAAGAATCAATGGGTGGTGGATGAGGTTCTTTCCGAGACGGCCGAGGTGACAGTGGTTAACGCCACCGGTAAGGAAGGTAGGGCCAGGCAAGTCTCACGGCAAATAGAGTCAGCTGGAGTTCGTGTCATCGAGATCTTAACTTCAAAAAAAGAAGAGGAGGAGGCCTGTTTGATTTGGGGTGACACAAAAGTTCATCCCAAAACGACTGAATTTTTGAATAATTCATTTTTATGTAAACGGATAGAAAAGATAAACCCATTGGAATACCTCGATCGCGATATCAAGTCGGATCTCGTTGTAATTTTGGGGAAGGGGAGCTAAATCTCTGATTCGACGATGGGGTCGTAAATTTCAAGTGGCGGCTGGGCGGGGCCGTTTCCAGAGGCGATTTCCAAGTCATCGAGACTTTGGTTGAAGCTAAATGAAGGCGTACCTCTCATACGTTTACTGTTTTTGATTTCTTTGATATAGACCTGGACATTGCCCGTGTCTGCTGATTTGACCAGAGTTTGGTATTTGTAGCCGGCGCGTATCAGGCGAATCAGATGGGCTGAGATATCATCCGGAAGGCAGCCAATATACTTTTCATTAATGGTGACTTTAACTTTTCGGGCGGCGATCTTTAAAGTTACTTCCAGGCCAGTGTAAAGGGTGGCGATGATGTTCGGTTCTCCTAGATTTGTCAGTGGGATCACTTTTGATTTCCCCGGTTCTTCGATGAAACTAAAGGTATGATTTGAGAGCAAGAGGGTGTTGTCATAATCTTTTGAATATTTCGGAGAGGCTTTTTTTAGATTTGTTTTGGCAATTGAGTTGAAAGGGTCGAGAGAGATGACTTTTAGAAACTCTTTTTTCGCGTTGCCGGGCTGTTTGGTCTTGAGATAAGCAATACCGAGCCGATTCAAAGCGGAAGTATCATTGGGGTTAGTTGAGAGAATCTCCTGATTAGCAGAAATGGCGTCATTCCAGCGGGCGGTGAGAGCGGCGGTGATTGCTAGGCGCTCAGGAGTTTGATTAGATTGATCAGCCATTGATTGTAAATGATAGAAATATTAACAAAGATAGTCAAGCCCCGTCTTTATAAAGAGCGTAATTAGTCGGGCAGGCCCACTCAGGTGTTAAAATAGAAAACATGTCAGGTCATTCAAAATGGTCTACCATCAAGCATAAAAAAGCGGTTGAGGATTCCAAAAGGGGAGCGGCCTTCACCAAGATCGCCAAAAAGATCCAAATTGCGGCCAAGAAAGGGAACTCAGGTGACCCTAATGCCAATCCATATTTGCGTTCTGTCCTGGATGAAGCAAGAGGCGTGAATATGCCTTCTGAGAATGTGCGACGTGCTATCGACAAAGCGCTGGGCGGCGGCGAGGGAAGCCAAATGGAAGAAATTGTCTATGAAGCTTATGGTCCGGGTGGAGTGGGATTATTAATTACGACCGCCACTGACAATCGAAACCGAACCGGTGGGGAAATCAAGTTGATCGTAGACAGGGCGGGAGGCAGTCTTGGTTCACCTGGTTCAGTTTCATATTTGAAGAATATCCAACCGGTGCCAGTAATTCAGCTTAGTGGTGATAATTTAACGCAGTGTCTGGCCTTGATCGAGGCCCTGGAGGAGCAGGACGATGTTATTGATGTCTGGACTAATTTGGATCCCGATCTGATTTCGGGGGCAGGAGAGGTAAATGAGTAAAAGAACCCGTTTTTTTGTAGTCTCTCTTTTTTTGGGATTTCTGTTGTGGGCGACCGGATTGTTCGGGGTGGAGAAAAGATTGGCGTTGGTTCTTTCTGTATCAGGGATAGCTTATGTCTTATCTGCCTGGGTGTTGTTTGAAGACTTGAAGGGGTGGGAATGGATAACCTTGCTGATATTGCCTGTTTTGTTTACTTTTGGTTCAGGACTTTTTGGTAATTTGCTCCCGCCGGCAATCCCTTCAATGTTTGGACTTAGCTTTCAGATTGAAACATCTCTCTTTTTCGGTACGGTGATTCGTTTTATTTTCGCTGTCCTTTATGTTTTTGGAATGTACGCCGTGCTCCTCACAGAAAATATCTTTTCGGTGGCTTCGATCAGAACGATTCAGCTTTTTCGGGCTGCCCGATCAGTCAGTTTTATTTTGGCCTTGATTGTTTCTTTGTTCTTTTTTGCGGTCGCTTTTAGTTTGAAATTGCCTTTTTTCGCCATTGGAATCATCGTCGGGGTTATTAGTCTTTTGTTATCGTTCGAAAGTTTATGGAGTGTTGATCTAAAAACGGAGCATTTAGATGACGTTTACCGGATCTCATTAGTAATCGGTTGGTTAATGGGGCTATACGGTTCTGTGGTGTCATTCTGGCCCATTGGATCCTTCATGGGGGGATTGGTGCTCACCTCATGTTTTTATGCCCTTTTGGGAATCCTGGAACAAAGATTGGTGAATAAGATGATGGCGGTGAACTACCTGGAATTCGTGGTATTTAATTTAATTATTATTCTGATCGCATTTCTGACCACCTCGTGGAGAGGGTAATAAAACCTCAACACCCAAATGGGTAATTTTTGTTTGAGATGGGAAAGTAGAGGAGTGGGCTTATAATACACAAAGCCTATAATTATAACGTTCTTTTCACGAAAACCTATAGTTTTCACGTTCGCCGGCTGGCGAATTGGCAGCCATTGTGGATAACTGCCATTGTGCCTAAGTAGGCATAAATGATATGGAGTGATATGGTCGGGAAGCTTGAGACTGTCAGCCTGCTAATTAATTCTGTTTTGACCCAGCCTTGACTCTCTTCTCACGGGAAGCGCGCGATTTTATTCTGATTATTTGAGTTCGTTAGTCGGTTCCCAGTCAGACACAGCACTCCTCCACCGATCGTCAGTCAGCTTTACTGCTTAACAAAGCTACCTGGCTAATGTCGTACAATATTAGTTTTGCGACGTGACGTAAATATATTGTTCCAGGGGAAGTGGTCTTTTATATCTCCGATAAAGTAGGACAAAATCCCGAAACCTTTCGGTAAATGATCATTATCTACCCAGACGTCCCCGATTCTTTTCGTTCCTCTGATGGTATTGGTCCGGATAATGGTTTTCGTATATAAACCCGAATGATTTACGGTTCAATTAATTAAAGTCTGTCACCCTGGATGACTAACTAATCGGTTAATATACCGGCGGGCTTTCTAGGGGCATTGTACGGTCTAGTGGCCTTAATCTAGCCTCAAAATCACATCGTAATAGTAGTCGGTACAGCCTACGTTATGCCACTCTCTTGCTTGTACAGAATAAGACTCAATTAGCCCTTGTTCTATTAGTCTGTCAAAGACCTTATCGTAAAATGCTTTTACTGATTGCATGGCGCCAAGAATAATTAACCGCTGATATTGTTTTTCTTTTAGAATACAAATCAATTCGGTGATCAATTTTTGTTCGGTTCCTTTTTTTCTTCTCACGACTTCGATTTCGAAGATCCGGCCACTCATCTTCATCCTGGCGGTTTTCAGTCTTTGATTATTTGAATACGAACCTTCATTCCATTCGACGTAGCCGGTGATGCCATTGGGTAGTTCAATGGTCTCACCATAATGACTAGCATTATTCGGGTCCGTATATATTTGTGGCCTTCTTTCAGCTGACATGCCCAGTATATTATCATATTATAGGGCTTATTTCCATTAGTTCCCATTTGCTATCTCATGTCGTACATTCTAGTATGGAGATGGAGAGCTCCCGCTCCCCTGCTCTATGGCAAAGACAAAATCCGAAGATATTTCCTTAGAAAGATTAATTAATCGCTACTTAAGTAATATCGAAGTGGAGAAAAACTACTCCCCTTATACCGTGCGGAATTACAAGCATTACTTAGGGGTCTTCCAGAAGTGGTTTGAAAAGCATTATCAGCAGGAATATATCCAGCGGCTGAC
>CAYQLI010000011.1:15651-17038 GCA_964418355.1 uncultured Pseudomonadales bacterium
TCCGGCATTACCGCCTTTTTCTGACCCGCTATGAAGATGTCCAGGGTCGCACATTATCAAAGGCAACGCAATCGTATTACATTATTTCCCTCCGCGCTTTTCTGAAATACTTATCGCGCAAGGGCATCAAATCACTGGCTCCGGAAAAGATCGACTTACCCAAGGCAGAGAGCCGCTCACTGAAGTTTCTATCTCGCGAACAAGTGGAGCGCCTCCTAACCATGCCGAACTTACAAAAGATCGAGGGCTTACGTGACCGGGCCATTCTGGAGGTTTTATTTTCCACAGGTTTGCGTGTTTCGGAAATGGCAAAGTTGGATCGGGATAAGATTGATCTGAAGCAAAGAGAATTCGGCATTATTGGTAAAGGACGGCACCCTCGGGTGGTTTTTTTGACTGAACGGGCGGCTGTCTGGCTGGATCGTTTTATGAAGAGCCGGGATGACGCCAATAAGCCACTCTGGATCCGTCTAGCCGGGAAGAAATCTGATCCGACCACCGGGGGCGAGAAAATGCGACTGACGGTTCGGTCAATTCAGCGGATCGTCGAAAAATACAGATTGATGGCAGGGCTGCCAATCAAAGTATCTCCCCATGTCCTGCGCCATTCTTTCGCGACATCATTGCTGCAAAACGGCGCCGATCTTCGCAGTGTCCAGGAAATGCTGGGTCATAAAAATGTCAGCACCACCCAGATCTATACCCATGTTACTAATCCACAATTAAAACAAATCCACGACAAATTTTTAAAATGAAACTATTTATTTTTTGCGGTATCCCATTTTCGGGCAAAACGGTTCTTTCAAAAGAGCTCCAAAATGGGTATGGTTTGGAAAGAATTGATTTGGATGAAATAAAATTCGAGTTGTTGGGTGATGTTGTGGACGAAAATGTATCGCAGACGCAGTGGGACGGGGTTTATAGTGAGATGTATAAGAGAATAGAAGACGGTTTAAGACAAGGGAATAATTTGATTCAGGATGCGGCCAATTTCACTGAGCATGAACGTAATCAAGTCATAAAGATTGGAAAAAGATTTGGCGCCGATGTTGCAATTGTCTACGTTAGTATCTCACCTGAAGTAGCCAGGGCGCGATGGTTGGAAAATAAAGATTCGGCTGCGCGAATCGATGTTGGTGAAGAATATATCTCGAACGCTTCCGAAAGGTTTGAATCTCCTCACGGGCCAAGTGTCCTAATTGTTGATGGGAGTCTTCCCGTCCAAGAACAGCTAAAACAAATCCACGACAAGTTCTTGAAGTAGTTATTTTCTCTCTCTTTCGGTCTTGATTTTCTCGAATGTCGCTCGAATCAGTTCTCGTTGGTCGCCAGCTAAAGCAAAAAGATGATCAATTACCAGTTCTTTGCCGCCGCAATTCCACATTTG
>CAYQLI010000011.1:17048-18783 GCA_964418355.1 uncultured Pseudomonadales bacterium
TAATTTCCAAATAATGGACTTGGGGTGACCCACCAGAGTTTGAAAAATAGCTCACTTTGGGTCAACTCGGTAGATTCAATTAGATCCTTGATTCTTTTTGGTATTCTGACTTCGGCGTAATTCTCCAGTAGAGCATCGCGTAATCTTTGCCTTCCGTTAATCACACCTCCATCTTCGATTTCAACGGTAATAACTTGCGGTCGCTTTCGTCCTCTTTCTTTATTTCCCATACCAAAAGTATACAACCTTTTTTTTGGCAACCCCCCAGGTTGCCAAAAATCTATCCAAATCTACACCCACGTCACCAACCGTAATTGAAACAAATCCACGACAAATTCTTAAAGTGATGAGAGAGTGGTTGTTGACCTTCTAATTAACGGAGAAAATTTACCGGGGTTCTGTGCCGTGGCTTTTTCAACAAATTTTTGAAGTAACTGTTTACCTCTTTCGGTGTCTGCCGATCTGATATTTAAGTAGCCAGCACCAAATAACAGGGCTAGATCATTACTTGACTCAAATTCCCTTTCAAGAAATTCGATAACATCAAGGATATTTGTTTGAACATCACGCTTGATGCTGTTGTAGGATTTAATTGCTTTTTTGTATTTTCCCTCGACCAATGCAAAAAAAGCTAAATTACACCTTATTATATCGTTTCCTGGATGGGTTCTCCACGCTAGTACCGATAGCTGACGCGCCTGGGACCTTTTTCCCTGTAACCATAGTAATCTCGCATAGTTTACTAATGCCGGCAAACTGCCTGGGTTCAATGACAATGCTTGTTGGCAGTAGTAACTTGCTTTATCGTGGTCTATAGAAATTACGCTAAAATAATATGATAAAAATTCTGCCAATTGAAGAGACAGTCTTTTTGAAAGTTCATCAATTAGTTTTTTATCCAGGTACTCGGATTCATTTGTTATTTCTTCTCTTAATCTAAGTAAATACTTATATGCCATTTCAAGATAACCGAAGGACATGAGACATTTGGATATCATATATAGTGATACCGCGGATAAGTTGTCCGAGACAATTTTGATACTTGGCAGAGTTGATGTATGGTTTATGCTCAATTTTTTCCCTTTAACGATTGGCTCAATAGTTTTAAGGAATTTTTTGAGTTGAAGTTCTCTTACGTTTTCGTCGGTACCAAATGTACGAAGATGGAAAGTAAAGCTTGGATGTAAAATTGTGATTTTTTCTCCTTTATCTGTGCCGCTTTCTGTATCACCCCAAATTAGCAAATCTACCCCGTTATTTTTCGCGTATTTCTCTGCCGCCCGATTTTCTTTAAATGAAACTTCTTGAGGGTATGTCTCTACTCTAAAATTGGTTTGGTCCACCGAATAAATATTTCTCCTGAATTCCTTAATTGTTTTTTCCACGACGTCCTTTGAATCTTTATCTATCGTTATAGCGAAGGCAACCAAAATTCTGTCTCCCGTTAAAAAAACTTTTCGGTATATCAACTTACTGATTACCCAGACTATTGAATGTAATACTTCAAATAAAATTATCCAAAATGATAGATCATTCTTGGTGAAGATGTGGTTAGGGAAGATTGTTTTAAGGGTAGCAAAAATTCCGAGAATTGCAGGTAGAATTAGGAACGATGTGGCGGCTAGCCCTTTTGGTTTCAGCCAATACTTTGAGGTTAGAGATTCCACTATTCTGTCCACGCCGTTATGTTACTCTTAACTTTTATTTAACCACTCTTTCCTCTTCGGATTCGGAA
>CAYQLI010000012.1:0-1821 GCA_964418355.1 uncultured Pseudomonadales bacterium
ACATGTTCATTTATTGGGGAATCCGGCGATAAACAGTATATACACCTACCGATTTTCTTTGGTTTCATTATTGTGTGTCAGATTCTTTCTTCCTTAATCCATCCTCTTATCACTAAAAGATTCTGGTTCGTGTAAAAACCAACTGGCTCCGCTTAATGGACTCGTTCAGAACCCATTATCTACGAGTTACGCCCTAAGCACCCAACGACTGGCTTTCCTCTGTTCGGCCGTGTGCTAATTTAATCCAACCTAAAGCTTCAAGATTTCGCATAGTTTCGCTCACCGAACTTTTCTTGCTTTGATCCTTCCATGTTTTTTTCCACCCAATAATGTATTGAAACAAATCATCCTCCGTAACATTTTTACTATTCCTTTTCAGCTCTTTTACCGAGAACAAAATGGTTGTCACCTCCTCCGCCTGATCGGTATTTTTAATACGACTAAAAAGGTCAACTGTTTTTGATATCTGTGGTTCAAATTGAGCCAGATCCTTTAACAAATCTCCTCTTTTTGCTATGTATTCACTACCAACATTCTGTACCATCATGGTGTCATATTGTGATTCACTAATAAGATTTTGGTTCGCAAAAGCAGTAAGTATCTGTCTCAATCCACTCGAAAACGGACCATAGCTTGATTTTGTAAAACTTAGCCCCGTATCAACTGACAACTCAGTTAAAACATAATAGATTTTCTGAATCATGGTCCTTCCTACTGGTTTTGCATATCTTTGTTTCTCTAAACGAGATAAAACCTCTAAGGCTGCCATATTCCCCGGAGTGTTGATATTACTCATTACAGTACCCATCGTACGCCTATTAAGCCTTCCAGAACTTAGTTTTTCGGAGATAGTTCCAAAGGGGGCGTAAATCTCAACGGGAATTTCAATCTGCGACAGTTTTTGGTACATCAATGGCCCAACGTCATCCCAGGAAAGACCCCCGTTACCACAACCCAACGGTGGAAACGCAACAGATTCAATTCCCCACTCCTTATATTTCGATAAAAAGACATCCAGTCCTCTTTCAATATCTTTAATAAGTGAGGGAGATTTCCAATGTTTCTTTGTTGGAAAGTTTATTATTGAATGACCAAACAAATCTGAATATAAGGTGGGTTCGCCAACTTTCACTCGCCCACTCCTACAGTCAGACTGATATTGTAGGTACATCTCTGGAAATCTTTTCTTAAATTCTTGTGCTATACCTTTTCCCATAACACCGACACAATTGACCGTATTTACAAGAGTCTTGCTCTTACTCTCAAAAATATTACCGATTAGTACTTTAGGATTCATAATTAAATAGTATCAAAAAACATGTCAGGACTAATCATTATGTCACGCACAAAACCACAATGCCGCAAATTCTCCTCAGCCACCCTGTTTACAACGTGGGCAGCCAAGATGTATTCAGGCGAAACAAGGTTTGGTATAAGTACTTCTGCATTTTTTATCGCCTTATGATTCCAATAGGCACCCCTATCCCCAGGATGTCTCCAGTCCCTTGCATAGACCTTTACAAAATCTATTTCGTCAATCTGGCTAACTTCCAAAAAACGAACAACCTCGCTTGCAGCATTTCTATCTGTTAACACGACATCTGGTAGCTTCAACACGCCTTCACTTATCACCAGCACGCAAAGCTGTTGCCTTTTCTCCCTTAAACTACAAATCATGGGGTTACGTGGGTCAAAATACAGGTTGGCATACTTATGGAGATGCAAACCACCGGGAACCTCGATCCGGTCTCTTCTATCCTGCACCACTGGCAGGGCAACCGATACCGCCCCAGAAAGCTGGCCAGCCAGCACATTCGACAA
>CAYQLI010000012.1:1831-7338 GCA_964418355.1 uncultured Pseudomonadales bacterium
ATTCCGTGTTCCAAAACCGAAGGGATATTTGCAATCGGCATGATACTGAAAAGATTACCATTAAATGGCATGTCTTATATTATATTCGCTTGCTGATATTTCTGCCTCAAAATTTAGGTCAAACCCAAAGCGTCTTCTCCTCTTCAAAATCGATTGACACGTATCCCTTCGCGCCAAGATTTCGAAGATATTCGGCTTGAGCTACTACGGCCTTGATCGACAAAAATTCAGTTGTAACCCTATACAGCATATCCCACGGAGTAGAGAGCTCAAAACCATCACGAGATAACTTAGGCATGTACTTGGGATTCCGAGTAGCATCAACGCGCCTTTCATAGTCATTGTCTGCAATATCAAGACGTTCATTCCACAAACTAGAACTTGGATACTCCAGTAACCAACCTTTACCCGCAAACGCATCAACAAGTTCCCGTTCACCCATCCTAGTTAAAATGCTTAACCTACCCAACATCAAATCTACGGAAATTTCTTCATCGAAGGGAAAAATTGAATAAGGAGCCATATTAGGACTGAATGTACCCAAAAGAACCAGACTACCTGTAAAAATCGGGTAAGTACTTTTCCCAAATGGAGATTCTTGTTTAGGCGGCACAACCTTATTTGTCCTCAAATATGTCTCAAACCTGTCTACATACACACATCTTGCCCACAAATATGGTGATAGCCTCTCTGAGGCTACACCAGTCTCCCCAGCGTAAGTCTTTCTAACAAGATTTGCCGTCTGGGGAAGTAGACTAATCATCTTGCCAGGAATCATCACGACATCAGCCGATTGGCTACCAATAGACATTTTGCCCGTATTGATCATCCCTATTACTTCATCTAATCTATTCCTCTGGTTGATAGCCCTGACATTGCTGGCGCTTGATTTTCCACCTTTGACTTCGTCGATATACACGTCACGACCCTTTACAATCGTTATATCTCCATGCCTTAACACATTAGTTAAATCATTCAAGATAACGTACCCTCCAGTATCCGCAAGTATCTTAGAGGCACGAGAAAATTCTATATCAAACGAATCTTCCAAGAAACCAGTCTGGTTATGCTCTGAGATTAGTCGAAGAATACTTCTTCTGAATCCCAAATGTCTCCAAGCAATACCGTCCATTATGGTTTTCAAAACATGTCTCTGGACTTTAAATATCTCCCTAGACATCCATTCTTTATTTCTCTCCTCCCTGTTCGAACGTCCTTTTAGTTCTTTTATTGCGGATTCGAGACTGCATAGTCTTTTCATTATTCCAACCTGGAACTGAAATAGTTCAGTGGGTGACAAATTAGATCGGCTTTTCTTCAATAAAGTAATTAGGTCAGGTCTCACTATCACTAACGCAGGGCTTGTTGTTAACAGGGTTATCTCCTCAGGAGTTAGGTTTCCATCCACGCCCAAATTATAGAGGTAGAAAGTAATTTCCGTTTGATTAAACACCCACCATCATTTGAAAAATAGCTCTATAAACCCTTTAACCACTTGAATGACCAATAACAACCCCGCAAAGTAGTAAAAAAGATACCAATCCCAAGTCCACCTCTTATATTTTCCCTGATTTTTTAAGTTATTTGTTTCGATTAAGATTTCTCCGGCTAAAATACCATTTCTGTTTATTACCAAATCAACCTTATTTTCAGGGATGCTATTGGGAGTGCCGAACTCGTGAACAGAGAGACTCTGTAGTATATGCGTAAGACTTCCAGCCATTCTGTCCCGGTTAGCCTCAGTAATAAACCCTTCCTTCACACAATAATCAAGAGAGTGTTGAGCGTGTTTAGTTCCTAACGCAGAACCTAAGTGTTGATGGTTTGAACTAGCAGCCCAAATCAAAACCGCCTTTTCACCTTCCCAAAGGTGTTTTTTATCTTTCTGATTCTCATATTCCACCAACTGTTGAAAAACATCCATCTTCCTAAAAAACGTCGGCGAAAACGGTAAATTCATTTGCCCTTAGTTTAGCCACAAAAACCTTCTCTCGCAAGTAACTCTAGGAACTATCTCTAGAATCTTATATCAATTTCGAAACCGGAATCTTCAGTGCCCTGGCAATCTTGTCCAGTGTCTCCAAAGTCGGAACATTCCTGCCTTGTTCAATATACCCAACATAAGCCCTACTCATTCCAATTTTGTCCGCCAACTCCTCCTGAGTCATTCCAGACAGGTTCCTGAGCTTCTTTATTCTGCTCTTTAATGTCCTCTTTAGCACAGAGTTACTCCGCATGGCGTCATTTTCTAAGTGTGATTACGCGAACTCCACTTAGTCGGACTTAGCAAACAGCCACAGCTCCAAGCTTGATATCTCTCTTAGTGAGAGTTAGCATTAGGTTGTATGGAAAAGAAATCTTTTACCTCTGGCCATCGGCCACCAAACAGCCTCTTTTGGGGTGTCTTAATCGCTTCAGTAGCCGTCGGTTGGTTTTATTGGTATCAGTGGCGTCCATCAAAAATCAGGGGTGAATGTTCTAAGGTTTCGAATGATTACTATTTCGGTGTTCTTCAAAAGAACAATTCCCTCTCGACCCTTGGTCTTAAAGCGAACGATCTGAGAAAAGATCTTTACCAAGCTTGTCTTAACACACGCGGGATCACAAAATGAAAGAAACAAAAGGGATAAAGTTAGTAGGAGGAACCCTGTTCTATGGGGTCGTCGTAAATTTCATCATACTTGTGATTGTTGACTCCAGAAAGTGTGATAGTGAATTCGGGTTTTGTAATCCTTATGTATTTTTATTACTGATGTCCTTAATCGTAGGTTTCGTAGTATCCTATCTTACAACTAGGAGACGAAAACCAGGATGAAAGAAAGACTAAGATTTTTCGAATTGCTTGGGTCGTCAAATTTTTTTATTAGGATATGGATTGGGTCTATTTTGATATTTGTGATTGTTGTTGCGTATAGCTTATGGATTCCTCCAGTTTACTCAGCGCCTGGGACTTTACCTCTTAGGTCGTATCTACTGTCGGGTGTTGTGATTATTGGATCTTTATCGTTTCTTTTAAGCACAATCTTTAGCTTGAAAGAGGGAAACAAACATAACATTTCAAAACTTGTATTTGTCGCAAGGTCAGCGATGTTTGTTGCTCTTTTTCCAACCGTATTATTAGCTTTTATCGTGTTTTACGAACTTGGAAAAGATACAACCCAATGGATCATTTACCCATTATTCCTATTTACTTTGGGTGTGATTATAATTTCCAAATTGCTAATTAAAAAGCTTCTGTCGTTTATGAAGATACGGATGTTTAGCAAGAAAACCTGCTAACCAATCTTAATGACGATCTTTTTGGGGTTAGCCTTTAGAACTTTTTTTAAGGCGTGGTATGTATATTTGGTGCAAAGGTTGAGATCCCTGTGAAATTTTGCCTTAAGATGCCAGAGGTCTTTATCTTCTTTCTCAAGCCAAAAATAGCGTCCGTACCTGGTAAAGGTTTGAAATCTCTCATCTAGGAGGCTTTTCTTAACAAAATTAAGATTAGTGAGTAGTCCAGTAATAGCAAGTCGATAGGGATGTAATCCGTTGGATTTAGACATGGGGAAATCGTGATCTAACTTTCCCTTACCGGTCCAGAACTGAATAAACCGGTTCTCGTTATCTTTGGCTTGGAAGATGACAAAATTACAGCCATCGATTGCTTGTTTGAGAGCGTATTTTATGACCTCTCTTGGTTTGTGGGTTTTTTGAAGTACCTTGATTTGTTTTTCAAGTGCCTCTGTATAATCGCGGTGTTCTGTAACTGTGGCCTCTAAGATGCCTCCACCGAAACTAATTGAAACATGCTTTCCCTTAAAGTTCTGTTCTTGAGACCAGGCGCGTGCCTTTAAGTAGATGGTATAACCTTTGGTGATCAGGCCAATCAGAATTTCAAGTAGAACCTGTTTGGTGACTGTGAAGTAGCTTTCTTTGGAACTATCCCTCTTTCCCGTCATTGCTCCTCTATCGTATTCCTCAAACCTAAAACATGCAATGAATACTACATAAGGAGTGTGCGTAATATTGTGTCGACACGGGCATTGCCACTCAGCTTGTTGTTGGGTTTACCTGTTTTTGGTGTAGTTTTTATCGTTATTGGATCACTTTTCGTCGGTTTCTTCATCTAAGTACCCTGCTAATACCGTCATCAGCGTCGGATTGATGTGGCATTTGATTTCTAGAACAACGCAACACAACTACCAAAGATTAAGATTGATAAAACATGCTTTTCACTGTAGTGGCAGATCACGTTTCCTCCCACATTTAATGTGAAATGCGACTCAAATCCGACACAATTCAAGAATAAACTTCAAATGCTATAGGTAGGTACTAAGGTACGAATGAGATTGATCCATCAACCAATTCCTATTGACACCATCAGTTTCTGGTGAGATAATTCACCCAGAGTTTAATCAATAGCTCGCCGAAAGGCGAGTTTTTTTGGTTTTAAACCCAAATCAAATGAGATAAAACAGAAAATGAAACAAGTTTCAGACTATTACTCTACTCCAAGTCTCCGGCTCGCCGCCACTCTTTGCCTGACCTATCCTCTAGACCACATAGATCGAACTAATCCACCCAGATTTAACTTCGTTTTCGAACGGACTCTAGAACTCGATACTTTCCTCGAAGCTTATTGGCGTCATCAGCTTCAGGTCGAACCACAAGCGTATTCAGAACAACTTAGACAGCTAAAAATTAGGATTCATGAAGACTCATGAAAGAACGCCTCTCCACTACTGCAATTCTTGAATTCCAACAGCTTTATCTTCAGGAATACGGTATTTTACTCACAACAGCAGAGGCTTGCACAAAGGCCATCAGACTGCTGTCTCTTTTTAAGAAAATCTATAAACCAATGTTTATCAGATCTAAGTCGTAAAGGGCTCGACAGTTGCGAGCGTTTGGAAGACTTTAAACAAACCAAAAGAAGTCAGCTGCGACCGACCGAAGCGACACCTATACCGAATAAAAGACTTCAGATCCCAACCGGGTCTGGAACATAACCTCAAATACTAAATAGAAACTAAACATATTCGGGCAGGGGGAGCAAAGGGAGGGAAGATACTAGGCTAAGGGGAAAGGAAAACAAAAATATGAGTCGACAAGTTGACACGAAACACACCAAGCAGGTCAGAATAGATGCTGGTTGGCACAAACTCCTTAAGATGAAAGCCGCCGAGGATGGAACCACGGTTAAGGCCCTTGTAGAAGCAGGTCTTGCAGAGGTACTATCTGATGATCTCATCGATAAAAAATATAAAAAACATGAATAGATATTTCATTTACGCCAGAAAATCTAGTGAAAGTGAGGATCGCCAAGTACTCTCGATAGGCTCGCAGATCGACGAACTAAGAGAGGTGACGGAAAAGCTAAAACTAAAGATCGTCGAACCACCATATGAAGAATCACAGTCGGCCAAAGCTCCTGGCCGCCCCAAATTCGACGAAATGATGCAAAGAGTCAACAATGGTGAAGCGCAAGGAATCATCTGTTGGAAACTCGATAGGCTCGCAAG
>CAYQLI010000012.1:7348-13703 GCA_964418355.1 uncultured Pseudomonadales bacterium
GGCGGGTCAATTATTTGGACAATAAAACAAAACGGTGTTGAAATTGTCACCCCATCTCAGACCTTCAACAAACAGAACGAAAACAGCATCCTCATGTATATCGAGTTTGGTATAGCTCAAAAGTTCGTCGACGATCTCTCAAAAAACGTCAAACGAGGTCTCAATACCAAAGCGGAAAAGGGATGGCTCCCAAGCGGTGCAAAAGCCGGGTATATGAATGACAAATTCGCTGAAAAAGGAAACAAGACGATCCTCCCCGACCCTATCAGATTTCCCATAATTCAAAGGGCTTGGGAAGCGATGCTCAGTGGAACATACACCGTAATGCAAATATTAAGACTCCTCAATGAAGACTGGGGATACCGTACACAAAAACATAAACGAATCGGGGGTAAACCCATGACGAGGAGTCAAATATACAAAACTCTCACCGATCCGTTCTACTACGGTGAATTTGAGTATCCGGTGAATAGCGGGATTTGGCACAAGGGAAAGCATGAACCAATGATCAATAAAGACGAATTTGAGCGCGTCCAGATACTTCTTGGCCGGAAAGGCAGACCTCGACCAAGAACCCATACATTTACCTACACAGGGCTTCTGGAGTGTGGTGAATGTGGAGCGGTTATCACCGCTGAGGAAAAACATCAAATTATCTGTCCTGTATGCAAACTCAAGTTTGGCTCCCTCAATAAAGTCGCCTGTCCCAAGTGTGAAACGCCGATTGAAAAAATGAACAATCCCACCTTACTCCACTATGTCTATTACCACTGTACAAAGCGCAAAGACCCCAATTGCTCGCAAGGAAGCATTAGAGTTGAAAAATTGGATGAAGAATTCGATAAGATATTGAGTAAGCTCCAAATATCAGAGCGCTTTAAAGAATGGGCAGTCAAATACCTTAACGAACTAACAGATAAAGAATCCGAAGAAAACGTGGCTACTCTAAAATCTCTCCAATCAGCAAACGAAGATGTTGAAGTACAACTTAATAATCTATTAAAACTAAAGATTTCCCCGCAGAATTCGGACAATAGTCTCCTCAGCGACGAAGACTACCGAAAAGAAAAGGAGCGACTGATAAAGGTTAAAAACAAGATAAGCGAGAAGCTTAATGGAAATAGTTACCAAGCAGAGAGGTGGCGGGAGACAGCTGAAAAGACTTTTGATTTTGCCTGCCACGCTCGTTATTGGTTCGCCAACGGTAACAATCAAACAAAAAGGGAGATTCTGGCGGGTCTTGGTTCGAACCTAACTCTTACAAACAAAACCGTGCGGGTAAACTTAGAAAAACCACTGCAGTTTATCGAACTGGCAGTCAATGAAGAACCTACAATTGCTGAATTGTTCGAACCTAAAGAAAAGATCGATGATGCGCTCAAAATAGAAGCCTTTTGGGCTCAAAATCCATCAGTGCTCCCCCGGCTGGACTCGAACCAGCGACATCCTCGTTACAGAAGTCCTTCTGTTACCAAAAGGTCTGGACTATCTCATCACCTCAAAAAGGTGTCAGGTATATAGTCTCTACACATTTAGTCCCGCCGTGGCGGGACATTTAGCTCGGGATCATCCTATGCAGGAGTTCCCCGAATTAGCCTGATTTTCGATCCTGATTTCTCAGGAAAGCTGCCAATTCGACAGCGAGGCGCTCTACCAACTGAGCTACAGGGGAATGTAAACGAACCCATATATTATACCCCAAAAAGGTCCGTTTTGAAGCTAGGAGGGTATTTTCCGCATCCCAGAATGAATCTCCCTGTGACAATTCGCGCAAACTAATACGCATTTGTCCAATTCCTTCTTTATTTTATCCCACGATCTCGTCAAACCTCGTTGCGACAATCCGAAATCCTTTGTCTTCCCGTCAGTATGGTGAAAATCCAACGCCGTTAGGTCCGCTGAGTAGCCACAACCGATACAAACCCCACCTTTATACTCAACAGCCATTTCCCGCAAACGCCGCCTCCGCTTCTTTACCGCTGCTATCAGATACTCTCTTCTATCCTGGTACGATCTCGCCTCCATAACATCAGAATACCAAATTAAACCCGAAAACTAAAGAATACAGACCCCTACTTTGCCGTGGTCGTTGTAAACGACTCCATTGTCTCCCTTATGACCTTCTCGTATTTGGAGAGCTGCTCGGTAAGGACCTCTCCTCGGAGAACAAAACCATCCCCCTTTGATTCCGGATATAGCTCCCACCGAACCTGCCTGATTCTCTTGCCGCCCGAAGAATCGTACTCAAACACAAAGATGAATCTTTTCCAACCGTTCCAACTATCCTGTGTTGGTTCAGAAACCATGGTCAAGTTTTTCAGTTTCGCTTCACCCGAGGTCAGGAATAGCTTCACTCCATCAAGATAAAGCTTTGTATTGTCCACCTGTTTTAGTCTTTTTGAGGTGGCCGCCTCGACAAAGGCTGCGTTGTCCGGCGACTTGAACCCAGCCGATTTTTCAAATTCTCCAAGTTTCCAACCACTGGGCTGATTCATTGACCAGCCGAACTTTGATTCGTAGGTAACACTCGGGCTCACTTTTCCCCCCACAATCAACCCCAAGGCGATAGGACCTGACAAAAGTAAGAAGATTCCCAAGACAATGCCCACACTCGTTTTAAACAATTTTCCCATAAAACTCATCTTTTTGGCTTCCTTCCCCTTTACCTCTTTCAAAACACGACTCGCATAGACAAACAGACCAATTCCTATCACTGCCGTCACCAATCCTGCCATCTTTCCTAGAGAGAAAAACTCCGCGGCCAATCCGGAGACGATCATTTTTGCCCATGCCGGCCAGTCCTTCGAATTCTGAGCTACCAAACTACCAATTTGCCCGCCACCCCAGCCAATTAAAGCCGCAATCAAACCACTTCCGAGCAACAAAATTCCCGAACCTTTTACTTTATCTACCTTTCCGTCTCCCAAAACATAGTGCACGAACAAAAATACTAACGCTACCGCGAGCAATCCCAGCCACACCCATACCAACCAAGAAAGCACTTGCTGAACCTGGTCTATACTTTTCAAAAGCGACTGAGATTGTTCGGCAGGAAAACCCAGGCTAGCCAAAGCTTTGCTAATTTCAATTTCTCTGCCCCATGGGATCTTTGGCAAACCGCCCAATACCTCGCGGGGAACGTTCCATTCATTGAGTGGCAATGATAAAGCTAATGTCTTGGACTTTCCATTCAGGAAGTCCACCAAACGCTCTACGTTTACTTCAACCACTTCCCTCAACCTGGCCTCAGTAATTATTCCCTTAATGTTAAGTCCCCCTCCCTGCTTATCAATACCGGCCTGCATCTTCTCTACCTGGAGTACCAGATCTTGATACATGCCGCTTCTTTCTACTCCCTTCGTCCAAAATTTCGTCGACAGAAGTTCGAATCTCAGCGCACTCACCAAAAGGAATGCTAGAAAGAAGAAGGTAAAAACAACACCCAGCGCAGTCCTTAAAATATATTTCATCTCAGTCACTCCATCACAACATATTTCTCCCCCCCTTGTCAAGCAAACCTCAATTATCTATAGTCAACCTATGGCCAAAATTTCCTTCCCCAAAAAATACCTCCGTATTTTATTCCTCCTCATTATCCTTATCATCATTGCCGGTTTCGTTGGTCTCCGCTCCGGTACGCTTAAGTTTTCTGCTTCTACTTCTAAAAGCACTCCCAAGAAAGATTTCAAGATCCCCAAATCAAGTATTAATCCCCCCAAGGACTGGGAGATATTAAAGCCGGACACCTCAACCGGAGAAATCGCCCGTTATGAATCAAAAGAAATCGATACTGAAAAAGGTGAGGGTGGCTCCTTCACTACGAACGCAGTCGTCAGAGTCAAGCTTGCCAAAAACTACTCCGATCTTGATAGTTTTGTTAATGAATACAAAGCCACCGGCTCAGTCAACAAGAAGTTCCAGATAATAGAAAGCTCCCCCATCAAGATCAATGACGCTGATGGATATCTCTTGGAGACCACTTTCGAGGTTGAGGTGAAGTCCAAAAAAATCCTTGTCCACCAGCTCGATTATCTTTTCTTCAAAGATGGGATTAGTTTCTTGGTCGAAGGTTATTCCAGCGAAGCTTCCTGGAAAAAACATTCAACTGAAATCAAATCTTCCCTCGACTCCTTCCGTTTTCTCTAAAGTTTGACAACCTTGACCAAATTTGTTTAAGTTAACTTATGGATTATCCTACCGGTTATGGCAAGCGCCCACTCTGGCAGTGGGTAGTTATTTATCTGGTTATCGGAGGTCTTATCTATGTCGCCATCTATTATTTTTTCTTCGCCAACAAAACTGACCGTAAACCATATGGTGCCGCTTACAATCCCCAGGTCACCCAAGCCGTCAGCCAAACCACGATTTCTGCTAGTTCCTCCGGCTTCCAGCCTGGAAGTCTAACCATAAAAACCGGCGATACTGTTACCTGGAACAATCAAAGCGGTGTCGCTATTAGCGTTAACTCCGCCCCTCATCCTGCTCACACCGATTATCCCCCGCTAAATATTGGTTTGATCGAGAACGGTGCTTCGGCTTCGCTCACTTTCCCCACCGCTGGAACCTACAAATACCACAACCATCTTAACCCCAGCCAATACGGCTCCATCACCGTTCAATAGATTTGAAGCTAGATCCGGTGCAACACCAGATTCACCAATGCCAGCACGATCGCGGCAATCAATGCCGTTCCAAATCCGGCAACCGAGAATCCCAGCACCAACCTGCTCATCAGCATGATCAGCAGGGCATTGATCACAAAGGTAAACAGTCCCAAGGTTAGGATATTGATCGGCAAAGTCAGTAGAAGCAGGATCGGTTTCACTAAGATCGAGAGGATTCCCCAGACCACCGAAACCACCAACAGGGCCTGCCATCCGGCGATTGTCACCCCCGGCACCAAGTAGGAAACCACATAAAAAGCGATCGCGTTCAAAACCAAGGTTGTAATGATCATAGCTCCATTATATCGTCTTCTTTCTTTCTACTTCCTCCGGTCTCTCATATGGCCAATCCGGCCGCTTTGGGTCATCCAGTTTTCCGATAAAGTGTTTGGCCGGATCGATGATAAATATCTCGCCAACGGAATTAACATACCTTACCCAGGCATGCCCGCCTTTGCCCACGATAAAATTTCGGTCAACCGAGATCGATTGTGGATGTATTTTTCCTTCCCGTTTCAGCCGCTCCAGTAAGTAAGCTACCAACAACGCCTGGTGGCGACAGACCCCAGCCTGATTTTCGATAAATATTTCTAAGGCTACCTTTCGTCCAATCTTCACCGACCCAGACACAACCTGTTCCGCTTTTTCACGATCATAAGGCAAGATTTCCAACACCAGATTAAAAACTTCTGGAAGAACTCCTTTCTTGAAAGTCTCTCCCCGCTGTTGTGCCCTTTCTCTCCGCCGTAACAGCTTTTGGTAGACTTCACCCAATTTCTTTTGTTTCTTATCATCCACCACCACCGCTTCCCGACTCAAATCCTGATGTAAACAAACATAAACTCCGTCATTGATGGGAGAGTCTCTGGTGATCAACCGCCTTTCTTGAAAAAATCCCGCCTTTTCTCCTTCGGGTAGTTCCCTCTCCTCAAATTCCCCCAACTGGGACAGAACATCTTTCCCATAGTCCGTATATTCCCACTTACCTTCTTCCCTATCCATGAAAACATCATATCCTAAATCAGCCAAAATTCATCACCGATTTACCAGGAAATTATTCAAGATAGTCCTGAAGTTTCTTGCGGCGGCTCGGATGGCGTAGTTTTCGCAGCGCTTTGCTCTCGATCTGACGAATCCTTTCGCGGGTCACTCCGAACTCCCGGCCGACTTCTTCCAAAGTCAGCGCCTTGGCTCCATGCAAACCAAATCTCATCTTGAGGACCTTCGCCTCACGGTCAGTCAGGGTGGAAAGGACCTCCTCGACATTCTCGAGCATCAGCTGTTTGGTCGTCGCCTCGTAAGGCGAAACCTGACCTTCATCGGCAATGAAGTCGCCCAAAAGTGAATCTTCATCGTCACCGATCGGTGTTTCCAATGAGGTCGTCTTCTGAGAGATCTTCAGGATTTCGCGAACACGATCCGGTTCGAGCTCCAGTTCCTTGCCGACTTCCTCATCAGTCGGTTCCCGGCCCTAATCCTGCATTAGTTTCCGTTGCGTTCGAATGAGTTTGTTGATCGTCTCAACCATGTGGACGGGAATACGGATCGTCCTTGCTTGGTCGGCGATGGCACGGGTGATCGCCTGGCGGATCCACCAAGTTGCATAAGTGGAGAACTTGAATCCCTTAGTCCAGTCATATTTCTCCACTGCCCGAATCAAGCCTTTATTGCCTTCCTGGATCAGGTCGAGG
>CAYQLI010000012.1:13713-16818 GCA_964418355.1 uncultured Pseudomonadales bacterium
GCCCATGTATTTCTTGGCGATCGACACCACCAAACGGAGATTGCTCTGGGTCAATTTATCCTTTGCCCGTTTGTCGCCTGCCTCAGTTTTCTGGGCCAAGGTGATTTCCTCTTCACGTTTCAGCAAGGGGATCCGACCGATCTCCTTGAGGTACATCCTCACTGGATCGTTGATCGAAACCTCTTCCAAACCAGTCAATTCCTCCAATTCTTTCTCCAGATCACTGCTCGCTTCCGCAATTTCAGAGTCTTGTCCAGCCAAAACACTCTCAAATACGTCAATGTCCTGTTTGAACAGCTGATCGTAGAGGGCATCCAGTTCATCAACATGTTTTTCCGCGTCGGGGAAAAGCTCCAAGATCTCATCCTGGGTGACAAAGCCCTGGGTTTTTCCCTTTTCGACCAGGTCCAAAATCAGCCTAGGTAGCTTCAGTTTCTTCGACTCTTTGACCTTAACCTTAGTTACAGTTTTTGTTTTTGCCATAGGAAATAAATTAAACAAGCGCCAGCTTCCTTTCCAATGTGTTCAATTTTACCAGTTTTTCGCTCAAATTGCCTATAGTCGCACTATTTTCATGCAATTCCTCCTGTTTGATCTGTTCTGCCAGGGCCGTTCTCTCCTCCCGGACCACCCCCCTTGCCCAAGCCACGAACAGCTTTAGCTTTTCCTTTTCCTCGATTTCCTCTCCCCTGGCAAGCATATAGGCCTCCGCAGCCAGATCACGCAGTTCCACCGGCAAACCTTTCACATAAGTCTCCGCCGCCTCGATTTTACCTTCGTCAAAAATCAACCCAACCAGCTTCCCGACTGCCCCGTTGAGCGGCAGACCCAATAGCAATTTTTGAACTCTTTCCAAGAGGTCTGCACTTGCTGTCAGCAATAGGCCAACAATCTCCAAATCAAGAGAATGACTTCCAGTAGCCGTATTTTTCACCGGACTACTTTCCTCCTTTATTATTCTTCCTGACCTGACCTTTTCAATTTCCTCATAGACCCTTTGTTTATCTACTCCCAACTTTTCCGCCAGTTTCTTTGCCCAGACTTCCCTGATGACACTATTTTCCACTTTGGCCAAATATGGCACCGTCTCTTTCACGATTTTGCCTATATTCTCAACCGAATCCGTCCCCCATTTGATAGTCGCTTTGTTAAAGAAAAATTCGTAGACCGAAACCGCTTTGTCTACCATTTCCATCCATTCCCTAGGCTTTTTTCGGGCAATTTCATCCGGGTCTTTGCCGCCGATCATCTCCACCATTTTTATACTCAATCCCAGCTTTTCTGCCGCTTCTATAGACCTTTTCATAGCCGCTTCCCCGGCGGCATCCGCGTCCAACGCCAGGACAAAAGTGGAGGTTAGCCGCGCCAGGATCTCCATCATCTCGGTCGTCACCGCCGACCCCTTGATCGCTACTGTTTCGGTCACCCCGGCGGCAAAAGAACTGATCATATCCAGTTCCCCCTCGACTATCACCACCCGGTTTTTCTTTTTGATTTCACTTCGGGCGACCGTCAGTCCGAAAAGCATTTTGCTTTTGTGGTAGATCCCCGTTTCTGGGGAGTTGATGTATTTAGCTTCCTCATCCTTCGCAAACTCGGGAAGGATCCGTCCCGAAAATCCCACCACTCTTCCAGAGATGTCTGAAAGCGGGAACATCACCCTCCCCCTGAACCGATCATAAAGTCTCTTTTCGTTTCCGCTGGCCAAACCAGCCGCCACTAAAACCTCCGGTCGGTATCGCTTTTTTTCTACCAAATAGCTCACCAGACCATCCCACTCGGGCAGGGCATAACCCATTCTAAAAGTTTCGATCAGTTTTTCACCGATCCCTCTTCCCGCGAGATACTCCCTGGCTACTTCCCCCGCTTTGTGTTTCGTCAGCAAATAATGGTAATACTCAGCCGCGAGGTTATGGACTTCGATCAATTCTCTTTTTGGATCCTTCCCTTCAGTCATCTTTCGAACCAACTTCACCCCTGCCTTGTCCGCCAGTTTTTCGAGAGCCTCAGAGAAATCCAAGCCCTCTACTTCCATCAAAAATTTATAAACATCCCCACCTGCCCCGCAACCAAAACATTTGTAGATCTGGAGTTCCTCATTTACCATGAATGAGCCCGTCTTTTCCCCATGAAAGGGACACAAGCCAACATAATTTCTCCCCTTCTTCTTCAGAGCTACGTGTTCCCCGACGATATTGACGATATTTACCTTCTTCTTTACTTCCTCAACCTGGTTATCCATATCTGCCCAATTCTAACCCAAACAACGCCACAGTGCGGAAGCGGTGGGAATCGAACCCACATGTCCTTTCGGACGCTTGCTCTCCAAGCAAGTGCCCCACCTTTAGGCGACGCTTCCATCAGGGTATATTTTACCAGCTGAACCTAATCTTTGCGTATTATGATCATCACTCCGGGCACTTTCTTTATTCCTGCCCATAGCCGTTCGATCCCCTTCTTCTCCACGGTTATGCCCTCACAACTTTCCAACTCTGCCAAGGCCCAGTACACCATTCTTCGTTCCTCGTCCGTCCAATTGTCCAACCAACCCGGGAAGATGCGCGCTTCACCCCCAAGTGCGAGGACTCGCGCTACCTCAATGAATGCTTCCGCCATTGGCAATTCATTATCAAAAACATGAGTGATCGCATCACGGCTTAACACCAAATCAAAAGAGTTGGTGGCAAATGGAAGCCGCCGCATGTTTGCCTCCATGCTTCTATATCCCACTTCCTCCCACAGTTTCAGTACCGGTGAACCAATATTCCTTTGTTTTGCCTGTGATAACATGCGCAGTTTCTCCATCCAGTCGGTTCTGACATCAGAAAGTGACCATACCCCTCGATTTTGTATTTTTGCCACGGCGCACTCAAAAGCAAACTGTCTCATTCCCGCCCCCAGATCCAGGACTCGTTTCCTCAAAAGATCGTCCTCCCTCAATTCAAAGTCGGTAAGGTAAGCGTCCAAAACCGGAGTTTTGATTATTTCTTTGCCTTTCATACTAAATTACTCTGATCACCGACACTCCACTGTTGTGTACCCGGCGCGACTTGAACGCGCGGCCTTTCCCTTCGGAGGGGAACGCTCTAATCCAACTGAGCTACG
>CAYQLI010000013.1:0-3723 GCA_964418355.1 uncultured Pseudomonadales bacterium
AACATTCCCGTCAGGGAGCCATCGGCAGTATAGAGGGTCCAGCCGTCCTTACCCATCTTGAGCCGGTAGTCACCCATGGCATACATGACCTCGATCGCGAGGGATTGTCCGGGCTTGATAATGTCTTTTTTGCTTCGAGGAGATCGGTCATCGTCAGACTAAGACTGATGAAAAGAAAATTAATCAGGTCGTTTTAGACTTAGGAGGACTAGTTGTAAAAGCGGGAGAAGACATTTTCAGCGTCTTCGATAGTAAAAGTCTGCTATTTTAAAAACAAAATGCACCAGGATTTTGTCTTCTCAAAAGTTCTAAAGTCTACCTGATTTATTTCATTTAGATTAAACCATCCAATTCCGTTAGTTTCAACCTTGTTCAGGGCAATATCTCCGTCTTTGGGTTTAGCACAATAGATAATGTCAAAATGCTCATGGCCTTCTTTGATGATGTTGTGCTGGATCCCCCATGCGGTTGTTAGATCGTCTCTTTGAATGAAATCGATGTCCAACCCAGTTTCCTCTTTTACCTCTCTTCTGGCTGCGTCTTCAGGTGATTCATTTGTTTCGACGTGGCCGCCAGCAGGTAACCATTTTTCTAATTTCTTGTGATCAATTAGTAAGACCTGATTGTTTTTTATTACATAGACTGTCACATTAAAATGTTTTTCCATTTGCTTAGAGTGATTAATAAATACATCGACTTCCAATGTTAGAAAATGCTTGTTCGATTATACCAGCCATATCTTCCACGTTTCTACTTTTTAGAGCCGGATTAAGATCTATTTCCATTTTATCTTCTCGGCACGGTTTTGCTAACCCATCGGGGGAGATAAATAAATCGTTATTCAAATTACAGAAACTCGCTGGCTCTCCGCTTACTATAGCTTCTGAGCAAAATATTCTTGTTAGTGTTATATTGGTTTCTCCATCGCTAAGTTTAAATTTTCTAAGGTCTTTTGATGTTGGTTGAAAACCGAATTTTTTTAACTGTATGGTTATTTCCTCGAGCTTCACGGTGTTTGGCTTATCGCGGGGAAATAGTTCAAGGATCTTAATCGAAGCGTTTATTGACTTGGCGAAGCTAATTAAGGCGGCAAAATCTTCAGATTCTGAATTGAAGCCTTTAATGCAGGTCGTATTGATGACTATTGGTAACTCGGGATATGTTTTTCTAAAAGCTCTTAGGCTTTCACTAGCTCCACTAAAGCTACCCTTAACATCGACGAGTTCTTCATATTTACTCTCATCCATAGAATGAATTGAGATATTTACTTTATGAAGATATTTACCAATTTCCATTCTTTTCGAAAGCAATCTACCGTTTGTGGTAAGTGTAATTTTGGCACCCTCAGCATGTAGTAGTTTAGCTATTTCAACAACATCCCTCCTGTATAAGGGCTCACCTCCCGTTAGCGTGGTTGTATCCATTCCAAATTTATCTTTTCCAACTCGGAAAACAAATGCAAAGTCTTCGGGGGCCATGGTATCTACCTTTTCTGTTTGGAGGCCTTCACCGTGACACATTTGACAACGATAGTTACAGCTTTGAGTTACAAGTAAGCGTATTTCTTTCACAGGCCGTATTGTATATAAGTATTCTATATAAGTCAATTATTCGTTGTATTCCACTTATCCGGCAGTCCATAAAATATGGACATGCAACAACTAACAAAGATCACTCTCGCTTTAGAGCTGTTTAACAACGGTGCTCCCTAGGCTCACATTGCCCCCCAGCTGGAAGTTAACCGCGATACGGTTCGTCTGTGGCTGAAGGGAATTACAGAGTTTGGACTGATGGGGTTTCTGGAGCGGTATCAAGCGGCCAAGAAACGAGAGCGTCGGAAGAGAAAGATTTCTGTTCAACTAAAGAAGTTAATCTACAACATTCGGGAGCAGGAACGTGACTGCTGCGGCCAGAAGATCAAGTATTTTCTCAAAGAACATCACCAGATCTCTCTGGGAACAACGACGATCTACAAGGTTCTTGCCCAAAAATACCAGCTGCGAACCAAGTGGAAGAAGAATCAGGTCAGAGGCCCCGTACCCTGCGCGGAGGAAGCCAGAGAGGTCATCCAGATGGATACAGTGGACTTTGGTGAGATATTTGCCTTTACGGCTGTCGATATCTTTTCCAAGGAGGCTAATGTCCTTCTGCGACCATCTCTAACCGGCCGCGATGGATTAGTTTTCTTGGGGAGAGGGGAAAATAGTTATTTCGTTAATATTAGATTGCCGGTTTCGGTGATGAAAACGGATTCCTCGAACATTCCCGTCAGGGAGCCATCGGCAGTATAGAGGGTCCAGCCGTCCTTACCCAATTTGAGGTGGTAATCCCCCATCGAGTACATCACTTCGATCGCGAGGGACTGTCCGGGCTTGATAATGTCTTTTTTGCTCCTGGGGTCGGCATAGCAAGGAATGGAAGGTTCTTCATGGAGATGCTTACCCACACCGTGGCCGGTGAGGTCGCGGATGACGTTGTAACCTGCCCCTTCAACGACTTTTTGCATGGCTTCGCTAACCTGAAAAATAGAGTTGCCCGGTAAAGCCAGAGTAATGGCGGCGGTAACGGCGTCACGACCAGTTTGGAGAAACTTGGTGATCTCGGGGTTAACAGGCGGAACTTGAGTGGTGGTACTGGTGTCCAGATGCCAATCTTTGTGGACCAGACCAACATCAATGGTGACCAGATCACCCGGCTTGAAAGGGGTGGCGGTCGGGATACCATGGACGACGGCGTCGTTAGTATTGATACAAGTGGCATGGTGATAGCCCCGGACGGTTTTGAATGAAGGGAAATCGCCATAGGCGGCAATGAGCCGATCAGCCAGGGCATCAATTTCCAATGGGGTAACGCCGACCTTGACTGCCTCAAGAAGCTCCCGCTTGATCTTCCCGAGACGAGCGCCGCCCTCAAGCATCAATTTTTGTTTCTGAGTATTCATGCCGACGTCAATCGGGTAACTATGTCTTTGAAGATAGTTTGGATGTCCGGGGTACCGTCAATTTTCAACAGGAGGCCTTTTTTCTGAAAGTAGTCAATGACCGGAGTGGTTTCCTCCTGATAGGCTTCCATTCTTTTCTTGATGCTTTCGTAGTTGTCATCACTTCGATGTTCGATATCTGCCCGTTTCATAATCCGCTTGATACCATCTTCAATGGGGATATCTAGATAAATGGCCTTATCCAGCCGAATATTCCTTTCCGTCAGATAGCGATCCATATAGGTTGCCTGCTCCAAATTTCTGGGGGTACCGTCAATAATAAACCCACCTTCGATTTTTCTTAGTTCAGGTTCCAGGACTTCGAGAACCATTGAGAAAGGAAGAATCTTCCCTGAGAGCATGAGGTCGGCAATTATTTTGCCTTTAGGAGAACCGCTGTTGGCTTCTTTCCGAAGGAGTTCACCGGACGAGAGATGAACGAGACCGAATTTTTCGGCCAATAGATCAGCCTGCGTGCCTTTGCCGCTGCCGGGGGCGCCGAGAATAATCAGGTTCATTAGTCGAGAAACTTGTTGTAATTGTGCATGTAAAGCTGGGAGTCAATGGTTTTCAATGTCTCCAGGATTACGGAGACCACGATCAGAAGACCGGTGCCGCCAACGGCCAGATTGGTGATCTTCGTCGCGCCGGAGACGATACTTGGTAGAATGGCGATCAGGCCAAGGAAACTGGCACCGACCAACGTGATCGCGCGGATCCGCGGCCTGGCCGTCGCGCGCATC
>CAYQLI010000013.1:3733-12597 GCA_964418355.1 uncultured Pseudomonadales bacterium
CGAACCAGGACACGAGAGAGATACTCGACCGTAGCGGCCCCGGGTCGGATGCCGGGAATAAAGTTACCTGACTTTTTCAGGTCATCAGCAATTTTTTCAGGATTAAAGATAACAGCCGTGTAGAAATAAGTGAAAGCGACGACCAGGATGAAATAAAGCAGGTTGTACCAGAACCCATTCGGAGAAAGGAAGGTAGTGATATTTCGGGCGAGGCCAGCTAGGGCGAGATTGGTCGAACCGGCAAAAGCCTGAGAGACGAAGTTCGGTAAAAGCAGAAAGGAGACTGCAAAGATGATGGGGATAACGCCGGCCTGGTTGAGACGCAAAGGCAGGAAGCTCTCCGCTCCCCGGCGGGCAGAGTGGATCGGTACCTGACGCGCCGCTTCGGTGGTTTTGACGACAGCATAGATAACTCCAATAGCCATGACGGCAAAGACGATAGCGCTGGTGATACTACTGCTATCAAGGGTTGAGGCGGTCTGGATCAGAGCGACGGGAAGTTGACCGATGATGCCGGCAAAGATAATGAGCGAAGTGCCGTTACCCAGGCCATATTCGGTCAGGAGGTCGCCCAGCCAAATGAGAAGCATAGTGCCGGCGCTAATAGTAAAAACTAGACTTAAAAGCTGGATCGGGTTGTTTTGGAGAATGAGGTTTTGCTTTTGGAGAAAAATGATGACAGTAAAAGCCTGAACAAAACACAGGGGAATGGTGAGCAGACGGGTATATCTATCTATTTTTTCGCGGCCATACTCTCCCTCTTTGGTGAGGGCTTCGAGGGATGGGACAACCATGGTCATCATCTGCATAATGATCGAGGCGTTGATATAGGGGTTCAAACCCAAAGCCATGATCGAAAAGTTCGCCAGGGTGCCACCGGAAAAAATATCCAAAAGGGTCAAGAGCTGGCTACTATTAAAGACTTGACGGAGGGCGACCAGATCAATCCCCGGAGCGGGAATATGGGCGATAAAACGATAGATAGCAAAGATACCAAGGGTAATAAATAATTTCTTGCGCAGTTCCTTAAGGCGCAAGAATCCCTTGATGGATTTAAGGAATTTTTCCATGAGGTTATTGTAACAGGATTTTAGTTATGGTTGAACCTAAATTTCTACGTCCCATAGTTTGATTTTTGAGGCCAATTATGGTAAATTAGGCGCACAGGGTGAGAACCCTCCTTACCTCGCACATTTAAAGTTTTGCCTATTGAGCAACGCAGGGTGGAAACCCAAGTTTTTAGCCTGCGTTGCTCAAATCATGGTTCAATATATAAAAGGAGGCCATCATGGCCATTCACGAAAGACTTTGGGACTGCGGCTCCTGTGGGACGCCGCGAGTCAAGGGGCGGTACAAGTTTTGCCCCCATTGTGGGGCCCAACGCCCCGCTGGTGTCGTGTTCTACAAGAATGTCCAGGAAGACGATGTGGTCACCGACCCGGCTCTTCTGGCCCTGGCCGGTGCTGGTGCGGACAAAACCTGTCCGGCCTGCCGTCAGGACAATGGTGGTCAAGCAACCTTCTGCGGCCACTGCGGCAGCCCCATGAATGGGGCGACGCCGCGGCCGGTTCAGGTTCAGCGCCCGGAGGATATTCCGACGAGCGGTGAGCCTCCGATGGTGAGGCCAGAACCTGCTTATTCCGAGCCTCCCGAGCCGATCTACCCTCGGTCCACCAGGTTTCCCCAGCATCCCTGGGAAAACCTGCCTGGCCTCGCCACAATCTGGCCATGGTTATTGGTGGGCGGCATCATCGTTTTGGGTGTGATCTTGGGCATTTTCTGGTTCAAGACTAGTACCGTACCGGTGACCGTCTCCGGTTTCTCCTGGAGCCGAACGATCAGCTTCGAGGAATACCGGACAATTACCGAAGAAGGCTGGTCGTATCCCTCGGACGCGCGAAACATTCGGTCCGAACGCCGAATCAGCGGTTACCATCAGGAGCCGGACGGTTACGAAACAGTCCAAGTGCCTTATCAGGAAAAGGTTGGCGAGCGGGAATACAAATGTGGCGAGCGAGACCTTGGGAACGGATATTCGGAAGATGTCTATTGCACCGATGACATCTATGAAACCCGCTACAAGGACGAACAGCGCCAGAAGTATAAGGACGTGCCCGATTACGCCGATTGGTACACCTATGAAGTGGACCGCTGGGTGCCAGGTCGGTCAGTTGCGGCCTCCGCCAATGACCACAACCCCTATGACCCGAGCTATTCGCTAGGATCGAAGGAGCGGGTGTCCGGCAGATCGGAAACGTACGTCGCCTACTTCACCGCTGAAGACGGAAAAACATATCAGCTCGGCCTCGACTACAATACCTGGGCCGAAATGCACCTGAACCAGCTCTTCAACGGCAAGGTCAATGCGTTCGACGTGCTGATCGCGATTGAGCCACCTGAATAGGCAAGACAATGTGCGAGGAGCGCTCTCCCCGGATCCGTCGAGCAACGTATCCGGGGGAGCGATTCCTCAATTTTTATTTCAAATGATATCCGAGACGGGCCAACTCATCTTTCAAGTGGTGAGGATGGTGATGGCAGTAGAGTTCGATCTTGCTGCTGTCCGGATGGGCTTTGTTGTAACTCCAGTCTTTCGCCATGAGCATTCTTTCGTGAAGCTCGTGAAGGAGAACATAGGGGTACTCGGCCGGGACGAGATCGTCATCGAGCCAGACTTCTTTCTCGGGCACCCACGGATAAACCAAATGGTGGCCGCCGTCCATGAAATCAATAAAGAAGGCGCTTCGGACGAGACGGCCATTGATGAGCCAAACAGTGAGACCGTCATCGGTTTTGCCCAGTAGTTTTTTGTGAACTTTGCTCGGATGCGGTTTACCCTTGGTATCGAAAATAATTTTCTTGTCTCCTGACTTGGCGCGTTCGGATCGCTCGACCCGATAGGCTTTTTTGACCGCCTCGGAGTTCGGCTTGCCGGACTTCAAGACGATCCATTGGGCCAGGAGGTGATCAATGAAAAACTGCCGTTCATCAGGATCTTTTTCGACATCCAACCAGAGTTCGTTTTTGGGAATATAGTCAAAATCCGGCCACATGGCAAAATTAGGGAATTCGATATCCAATTTCTCGCGGATCTTTTCACCATCAACTTCCCAGACCTCCAGGTCACCGTATTTCTCAATCAGTTTTTTATGAAATTGTTTGATGTCAGGCATGGCCTAATCATCTTAGCAAACAGACCTAGGCGGAGACAACGGAACCACCGGCGGCTTCGATCGCTTTCGCGGCGGCGGCGGAGACGGGAAGATTTACTTTCAGGGCTTTTTCCAATTTGCCGGTAGCAACGACTTTGATGCCGGATTTGGCGAGCCACTTGGGAGAGAGTTTCAAGGTCTCGATAACGGCTTTTTCGTCAACAGTCTCATTGGCTTTGAATTTGTTGAGGGCATTCAAAGTGATGATGGCGGCGTCGCCGGTAAGGGATTTGAAGCGACGCTTACCACGGACAAACGGGGTGCGGCGGATCAGGGGAAGCTGACCACCCTCAAACCAGACCGGCATGGAGCCTCTGGTCTTTTGACCTTTTTGGCCGCGACCAACGGTGTGGCCACCTTTGCCGGAGCCATAACCACGACCAAGAATCTTGGCACTGCGGGCATTAATTTTTGGAAGATTGGCGAGTAGCATGTTATTTTTTCTCGGCTTGATATTTCTTGAGATACTCGTGTTTCTGGCTGAGGACTTCGGCCGATTTTAGGGCTTTGAAGGTAGCGTAGGAGTTGCTTAGTTTGTTGTTGGTGCCCAGGATCTTACTGACGACGTCAGTGATACCAGCGGCTTCGACGATAGCACGGATAGAACCACCCGCAATGATACCGGTTCCTGAGGGGGCTGGCTTGAGGATAATGTGGGCGGCGCCGAATTTTTCGTTGACCTGGTAAGGAATGGTGCCTTTGACGACGGGGATCTTCACGAGATTACGGTTTGCCAGACGGACGGCTTTCTTGATAGCATCAGCGACGTTTGGGGCCTTGCCGAGACCCAAGCCAACCTGGCCTTTTTTGTCACCGGTGACGACGAGGGCGGCAAAACTCACCAAAGAACCTCCTTTGGTCTTCTTGCTTACGCGCTTGATCTGAATGACCTGCTCGAAGCTATTTGGATCTGTTGGTCGGCCTCCTCCGCCGCGATTACCACCTCTCATTGCCATATGCTTTTATATTTTGATTCCGTTATTATTTAATGTTTCAACCAAGGCTTTGACGCGGCCATGGAAGCGGTACTCTCCGCGATCCAGGACGGCGGCAGTGATCTTGCTTTTCTTGGCCAGATCGGCCAATTTTACACCAACTTCGCGGGCGATCTCGGTTTTGGTCATCTTAGTATCCTTGATGGCCACAGAACTTGCGGCCGCGAGGACTTTACCCGAACGATCAATGATCTGGGTATGGAGGTGCTGATTGCTTCTCTTGACGAGCAGACGAGGAAGGTCGCTTCGATCGAGAATGCGACTACTGACCCGAAGAGCACGTTTTGCTTGTCTGGTGTTTGATTGAATGTTTTTCATAGTTAGGCTGCTTTGGCGGCGGCTTTACCGGGCTTACGTCTAATAACTTCGTCGGTGTAGCGAATGCCTTTGCCTTTGTAGGGTTCCGGCTCGCGCAGTTTTCTGATGTTCGCGGCGACCTGACCGACCAGCTGCTTATCAATACCGACGATCTTAATTTTGTTATTGCCTTCGATAGTAAGGGTGACGCCGGGGACGGCAGTGAAAGTGATCGGGTGACTAAAACCAAGAGACAAAACGAGATTGGCCCCCTGAAGGCTGACGCGATAACCGGTACCGACTAGCTCGAGTTCTTTGGTGAAGCCCTGGCTGACACCAAGAACGGCATTGTTCGCGAGAGAACGGCCGAGGCCATGATAGGCACGGGCGAATTTGTCTTCACCATGACGAGAAAGCTTCAAATGAGTACCCTCGACTTCGGCAGTGATCTTTTCGGGAAGGGCGACCACAAGATTACCCTTCGGGCCGGTGAAATTGAGTTTACCGTCCTTGATCTCTACTTTGACGGACTCGGGCAAGATGATGGGTTTACTGCCGATGCGACTCATAGATTACCAAAGCTGACAAATAACTTCGCCTCCGAGACGTTTCGCGTGGGCTTCCTTATCGGTCAAAAGACCGGCCGGGGTAGAAAGAATGGTGATCCCAGCGCCGGAAAGGGCGGTCGGGATCGTGTCGGTCCCAGCGTAACGACGGACGCCTGGTTTGCTAATGCGTTTGATGTGAGTCAGGATCGGCTGGCCATCCGGAAGATAGTGGAGAGTCAGATTGATCTCGTGGTCCAGGTTTTCGGCTGAGAGCAGGAAGCCCTGCTTCACCAGAATATCAGCCAAAGCGGATCTCATCTTTGATTTGCTGACAGTAACGGTGTCCTTTTTGGCCAGGTAGCCATTTCGGATAGCGGTGAGAAAATCTGCGATTGGATCCATGGATTATTTACTATCTTTGTAAACGCCGGGGAGTTCTCCCTTATGAGCTAATTTTCTAAAACACATACGGCAAAGGCCAAAGATGCGGATATAGCCACGGGAACGACCACAAATCTGGCAGCGGTTGTGTGCCTTGGTGGGGTGGTTTTTCAGCTTTTCAGCTTTGACGATCTTACTTAGTTTAGCCATAGTTTATTCTTTCACGAAGGGCATGCCCATTGCCTTAAGATAGGCAAAGGCGGTGTCCCGATCAGCGGCGGAGGTGGTAATAGTGATTTCTAAGCCCTGGATCCTGCCAATTTTATCATATTCGACCTCGGGGAAGACAATTTGCTCTTTCAAACCAAGGGTGTAGTTACCGGCTTTATCGAAGCTGGTCTTAGAGATTCCCTGAAAATCACGGAGTCTGGGGAGAATGATGTTCACTAATTTCTGAAGGAAATCGTAGGCCCGGTCGCCACGCAGGGTGACTTTCAAACCGACGACCTCACCGGCACGAAGGTTGAATGCGGCGATGGATTGCTTGGACTTGGTCTCGACGGGCATCTGGCCGGTGACGGTGGAGAGCCAGGTTTTGGTCTTGGTCAGGAACTCGCGATCGGTCTTGAAATCGCGGGAACTGGTGTTCACGGTAATCTTGACCAGCTTGGGAACGGCGTTGATGTTCCCTAGCTTGAGCTCGTCTTTGAGCTCCTGCCTGGTTTTTTCGAAATAGAGTTTTTTTAGTGTTTGAGCCATATTATTTGGTGACGTTAATTGGCTGACCGCACTTGGCGCAGACGCGGACTTTTGGTTCGTGGCTAGCGTCGAAGTGAACCCGAGTTGGTTTGTGGCAGTTGGGACAGACCAAGGCCACAGAAGCGGTGGATAGGGGCCGGGAAAGGGTGGCGATCGAACCAGCCTTTTCACCCTGCTTTTTGATGTGTTTTTTGTAGGTATTTTTTCCTTCAACCACAACTTTGTCGGTGAGGGGAAGCACCCGGACAACTTTACCGGTTTGGTTCTTGTCTTTGCCGGCAGTAATCTTCACGGTGTCGTTAACTTTGAATTTAAACATATGCTTTTTTAGAGTACTTCAGGTGCTAATGAGGCGATCTTGGCAAAACCGGCATCTTTGACCTCACGGGCAACCGGACCGAAGATGCGGGTACCAACCGGGGTTTTGCCGGCGATGGAGTCAATGATGACACCAGCATTGTCGTCAAAACGAATGTAGGTACCGTCATCACGGCGGGTTTCTTTGTGGGTTCGGACAATGACAGCCTTGACAACCTGCTTGTCCTTGACGGTACCATTTGGCTCAGCGTCAATCACGGCGGCGGTGACAACATCACCAACGTAACCAAATCGACGGCGGGAACCACCATGGACCAAAATGACGCGGAGAGATTTGGCTCCGGAGTTGTCCGCTAGATTTAAAACTGTCCTGATTTGAATCATTTCTTGATACTAACTATTTTCCATGATTTTTTCTTACTGATCGGGCGAACCGATTCCATCACGACTTTATCGCCTTCTTTGGCCTTGACTTGATTGTCAGCCAAATAAGATTTGGTCCACTTGGTCTTCTTCAAATAAAGAGGGTGGGTCTTGACGGAAGTGACGACGACGGCGGCAGTGCCGGTCATTTTATCACTCTTGACGATGCCTGTCAGTGTTTTTTTCATTTTATTTGGTTTGCTTCGTTAGTAACTGAGCAATTTGTTTTTTCATGGCCTTGTGGGCGTTGGTATTCTTCTCCTGGTGGGCCTTGATCGCCAATCTGATCTCAAGCATTTTGGTTTTCAATTCGGCGAGGCTGGTAGTTTCGGTTTTTTTGGCGGCCATAATAGTTAAGCTTTGACAATAAATTTGGTAGCAACTCCGATTTTGTGGGCGGCGAGGCGCATGGCTTCTTTGGCCATTTCCTGGGTCACGCCGGAGAGCTCAAAAATGATGGTGCCAGGGCGAATGACGGCCACATAAGCGTGGATATCTGCTTTCCCTGAACCCATACGGGCACCGGCGGCTTTCTTCGTGATCGGCTTGTGGGGAAAGACACGTAGATAAAGGCGGCCGAGACGTTTGGTGTGGTGAGTGATAGTGCGGCGGGCGGACTCGATCTGGGCGGCACTCATCCAGCCGCACTCCATGGCCTTCAAACCAAATTCGCCAAAGGCAATGGAACTGCCCCGGAGAGCGACACCGGTCATGGTGCCTCTGAATTCTTTGCGATGTTTGCGTCTGGCGGGTTGTAGCATGTTAGTTTATTGGTTGATTAGTTTTTTAGTATTAGGCAATGACCTCGCCGGTATAGATCCAAACTTTGATGCCGACGTAGCCGGAGCGGGTCAGGGCGGGGCGCTCACAGTAATCTATATTGGCGCGAAGGGTCTGGGTCGGGATCTGGCCCATCTTGTATTTTTCGCGGCGGCTGATCTCAGCGCCGTTGATACGACCGGCCAGGGTGATCTTGATGCCTTTGGCACCGGCGGCCATGACTTTCTCGATCGCCTGATTAACGGCACGGCGGGTAGGATAACGGTGTTCGAGCTGATTGGCTAAGCGATCGGCAACCAGAGGGGCGGAGATTTCCGGCTGAGCGACTTCCATGGGATGAAGATTGATCTTGACCAGGTTGATCTTCGCTTTGGGGGCGCGCTCACCGAGGATGAGAACGGTCAGTTCCTTTTTTAGCTGGTCGAGTCCGGAACCGCCGCGGCCGATGACGACACCGGGACGGCTGACATGAAGGAAAATATCAATGGTGTTGATCGAACGCTTGATCTCGACTTTGGTCAAGCCGGCCAGGGCCAGCTTTTTGGTAAGAAATTTTCTGATCTTAAATTCCTCAAGAACATTCTTGCTGTAATCCTTGAAGGAAGAAAACCAAACAGACTTGGTCGGGAAGATGACGCCTGTTCTAAAACCGGTAGGATTAATTTTTTGTCCCATTATTGTTTTTTAGATTTAATATTGGTCTTATTGGATGAATTAGACTTATTCGATTGCTTGTCATTCCGAGCGATAGTCGAGGAATCGCTTTGAGAGAGGGATTCCTCCACGCGCTTCGCTTGGTCGGAATGACGAGGTAGAGTAGTTGCCTTGGCCGCGACGGATTTGAGGTTGATGGTCAAATGAGATGCGATCCTCTCAAAGGGTTTGTAGCGCATGCGGCCGCCGAAGAGACCACGTTTCAGGGTGCGGCCTTTGGTAGCGAAAGCAGTGTCAACGACTAAAGATTTGGCATCGAGCTTCAAGTTGTTAGTCGCATTGGCGATCGCCTGTTTCAAAACCTTGCTAACGGGATTACTGGCCCGTTTGAAAGTGAAGTTCAGCTGTTCGAGGGCTTTGTCCGCCTTCATCCCAACAATGGATTTGGCCACGAGATTGACCTTGCGGGGGGAATGACTGATGTGACTTGCTCTGGC
>CAYQLI010000013.1:12607-16453 GCA_964418355.1 uncultured Pseudomonadales bacterium
CTCTGGCGGTAATGATCATTTTAGGTTTTACTTAGTGTACGTTTGGTCATCTTGCCGTGACCGTGGAAAGTACGGGTTGGAGAAAATTCTCCCAGGCGATGGCCAACCATGTTTTCACTGACGAAAACTTCTTTGTGAACCTTGCCGTTGTGGACGAGGAAGGTATAACCGACGAACTCAGGCGGGATCTGACTGGCCCTGGCCCAGGTTTTGATGGGTTCTTTTTTGCCGGCGGCTTTGAGCTTGTTCACTTTCGCGATCAGCTTTTCGTCTACGTATGGTCCTTTTTTGGCGCTTCGTGCCATATTATTTAGCGAACGTTACTTTTAATAATGCGGTGATCACTGTATTTGTGCAGTTTTCTAGTCTTTTTACCCAAGGTACGCTTGCCCCAAGGAGATTTCGGCGATTTCATACCAATACCGGAACGGCCTTCTCCACCACCGTGGGGGTGGCTTCTGGGGTCCTGAGCGACGCCACGAACCTTGGGACGGCGTCCCATGTGACGGGCGCGACCGGCTTTGCCAAGATTCTCTTCTTTGTGGTGTTCGTTACCGAGGGCACCGACGGTAGCCTTGGTATCGGCATCAAAGATGCGGGTTTGACCGGAGGGAAGTTTGACGATGACTTTGTCGCCATCTTTACTCTGAACAAAAGCGGCCAGACCAGCACTTCTGACGATCTGGGCACCTTTACCGGGGGTCAACTCAAGGTTGTGGATCGGGGTACCGATAGGCATGAACTTCAGCAGAGTGACGTTTCCGGGAAGCATTTCAACCGTAGCTTTGGTGCTGGCGATAACTTTGTCACCGGCTTTGAGTCCGGTTGGGGCCAGAATATAATTCTTGACGCCGTTTGGGTAGACTAAAAGAGCAATATCGGTAGTCCTGTTCGGATCGTACTCGATAGCAGCCACGCGAGCGGGCAGATCAAGAACATTTCGCTTCCAGTCAATGAGACGGAGGTAACGTTTCTGACGGCCACCCTGGCCACGAACGGTTATTTTACCAGAAAAGTTCCTGCCTGACGATTTTTTGTTGATAGTTAGAAGTGATTTCATAGTCTTTAAGCGTTAAAGAGTTTAATTTTTTGACCGGATTTGAGCCTAATGATGGCTTTTTTGTAGCCCTTTTCGGTGACTTTCTTGCCTGAACGGCCTGATTTGGTGATCCGACTCTTGCTGGAGGCAGTATTGATCGAAACCACATTGACACCATAAAGCTTTTCGACTTCATTTTTGATCTGGGTCTTGCTGGCGTGTCTGCCTACCTTGAAAGTAAAACGATCAAGGGCGGTCAGACCATAGCTTTTTTCGGTAAAAACTGGTTTGACTATCATTTTGCGGCTTTGGTTTTTAGTAAAGGAAGAACGCGGGCGACAATTGCCTCATGGGCAGAAGGGGTGAGGGCGACGAATTTGCTGCCGGCAACAAGATAGGCATTGAGTTTGCCAGCTTCGGTAAGAGAGACGTTGCCCAAGTTTCTGACTGAAGAAACAAAGGCGGGAGTTTCTTTGGCATAGACAAGCAAGGTGTCCGGCTTCCCGAAAAGAGATTTGACCGATTTGACTTCCGGTTTGGTCATCTCAGGGACGGTAACGAGCTCAATCGTCTTATCCTTGGCATAGAGGGAGAGAATGCCGGCCAAGGCGGCGGCTCTCATCTTGCGATTGATCTTCAAGTTATTTGGTTTGACGCCGGTGGGACCGAAGGCAACACCGCCGCCGACGAAGGTGGGTGACATTTTGCTGCCGTGGCGGGCATTACCGGTGCCTTTTTGCTTGTACATCTTCTTGGTGGTCTTTTCGAGTTCACCACGGGTCTTGACCTTGCTGGTGTTCTGGTGGGTGTTATCACGGTAAACATGAAGCACCTGAGTCAGAAGAGCATCGGCGACTTTGTAGTTGAAGACGCGGGGATCGAGGATGACAGCCGCAGTCTCTTTGACAGCAACGGTTTTTTTCACTGCGACCTTCTTTGCGGCGACAGGTTTCTTGGTGATGATTTTGTCCAGCTGAGCTGGATCTTGCTTCGCGCGAGTTGCCATATTATGCTTTTACTTCGGCCAGCTTGGTAACTTTGACGGTGACAAAAGCGTTGATGGCGCCGGGGACGGCACCTTTGACCTTGAGGATCCCGGTGGCCGGGTCATAGGCAATAACGGTGAGATTCCTGGTGTTGATATTCGCGCCACCCATGCGTCCTGGCATTTTTTTGCCGGGAAGGATACGGCCCGGAGTAGTGCCTCGACCAATGGAACCTGGAGTGCGTTGACGGTCAGACTGACCATGAGTCCTGGGTCCACCGCGGAAGCCCCAGCGCTTGACGACACCGGCAAAGCCCTTACCTTTGGACTTGGCAGAAACGCTGACGAGTGAGTTGGGGGTGACGATCTTTTCGATCTCGAGAAGGCCGTGCCCTGAAAGGGCCCCTTCGGGGGCGGTTTCGTCTTTTCCGAGCTTGATCTCTTTGATCCTTTTAGGAGTGAAGTTTAGCTCTTTACTCTTAAGAAGACCCAAGAGGGATTTTTTGGTGGTCATTTTCTTGGCCTGACCAAGAGCAACGACAAGAGAACGATAACCGTCTTTATCGGCGGTTTTTTCACTAACGACCTGATGGCTGGGAACCAGAAGAGAAGTTACAGGCACGCGCTTGCCGCCCAGGAATTCCTGGCTCATGCGTTGTTTGATGGCGTAAATTTGGTTTAGCATTTTTGTTTTGTCTGTTTAGCATTGGGCGGTGCTATTTGTTTTTATCCTTCGACTTCGCTCAGGATAACGAGTACGTTACATCTTAATCTCAATACCGACTCCGGCGGGCAGATCGAGGTGTTGTAATGAGTCTATCGTTTTGTTCGTCGGAGAGACGATGTCAATTAGACGCTTGTGAGTGAGGATCTTGAAGTGCTCACGGGCGTTCTTGTCGGTGTGGGGACTGATCGTCACCACGATGGATTTCTTCTTGGTTGGCAAAGGCACTGGCCCAACCACCTGGGCTCCAGCAGCAAGAGCAGTACGGATGATCTTGTTGGCAGCCTCATCAATGACTCGATGATCAAAAGACTTGAGCTTGATGCGGATGCGTGGTTGGGCGGTCATATGCCTTTATTTATTCAAGAACTTCAATAATAGAACCGGCACCGACGGTCTGGCCACCTTCGCGGATAGCGAAGCGGAGACCCTTGTCCATAGCCACCGGGGTGATGAGTTCGACCACGATCTTGGCGTTGTCACCAGGCATGATCATCTCGACACCTTCGGGAAGCTTGAGCTCACCAGTAACGTCAGTAGTCCTGAAATAGAACTGAGGTTTGTAACCAGTGAAGATCGGGGTGTGGCGTCCACCTTCGTCCTTACCGAGAACGTAGATCTCAGCGGAAAACTTCTTGTGAGGTTTGACGGAACCCGGCTTGGCCAAGACCTGACCGCGGATAACATCGGCTTTTTCGATACCGCGGAGGAGGATACCGGCATTGTCACCAGCCTGACCTTGGTCCAGACTCTGGTGAAACATTTCGACTCCGGTAACAACACTCTTCTTGGTGTCTCGGATACCGACGATTTCGATTTCGTCGCCGACTTTGACAACACCGGTCTCGATACGACCAGTGACGACAGTGCCGCGTCCTTTGATGGAGAAGACGTCTTCGACGGGCATGAGGAAGGGCTTGTCGAGGTCACGGACGGGATCTGGGATCCATTCGTCAACGGTGTCCATGAGCTTCATGATGCCATCCTGAGCCTCTTTGTCGCCTTCGAGGGCTTTGAGAGCGGAAACACGAACGATAGGAGTGTTTTCCTCGAATTTGTACTTTTTGAGAAGCTCTTTGATCTCCATCTCAACCAACT
>CAYQLI010000014.1:0-4977 GCA_964418355.1 uncultured Pseudomonadales bacterium
TTGATTGTGCCTTCAAATTGATGAAAAAAAGCGCCGTCGAAAACCTTGGTTTCGTCAGCAACAGCTTTTTCGCTAGTACCGAGCTCCTGGTCCGCGCCCAAAAAAAGGGCTTGAAGATCAAAGAGATCGGTGTGCATCACTATCCCAGAAAAGAAGGAGTTTCTACCGTAACCTTCGCCCGCGTGAGGCAATCCCTGATCGAACTAAAAAAACTTTACGCCGCTTTATAGCCGGCGTAACATTTAAGGATACGCAAATAAAAATGTTGCCTTCGAAGACATTACTGTCAGTAATCATCCCATTATTCAATGAGGAAGATAGGGTTGGAAATATAGAAAAAATTGATAGATATTTATCAAACCTAAAAATATCTTGGGAAATAATTTTAGTTAATGATGGTAGTACCGATGGAACCCAAGAATATATAAAAAAGTTAAAAAGGAAAAAAATTAAGAGCGTTTCATATTTAGAAAACAAAGGAAAAGGATATGCGGTCAAACAAGGAATGCTCAAAGCCACGGGCAACTATCGCTTATTTATAGATGTTGATCTTTCGACCCCGATCTCAGAACTAAATAAGATGATTCCGTTGTTTGGTAAATTCGATTGTCTTATCGGAACCAGAAAAGCAAAAGGTGCAAAGGTCAGTGTCCATCAGCCTTGGCTTCGGGAAAACCTTGGCAAGGGCTTTACCTTTTTATCACAGCAGCTTCTAGGAACACCGGTTTCCGATTTTACGTGTGGTTTTAAATGCTTCTCCGCTTCCTGTGCCGAAAAAGTTTTCCGGTTATCTCGTATTAACCGTTGGGGATTTGACTCAGAGATACTCTTTTTGTGTCATAAGTTCAACTTTTCGGCAATTGAGATTCCAGTCACCTGGAGTGATGACTCGAGGACCAGGGTCAAATTTCCGGAAGACATCGTGCGATCGCTAAGCGATTTGATAAAAATCAGATACAACGAATTAAGGGGTTTATATTCTTAGTCTGGATTTAATGAAAAGATTTATAAAAATATTTAGTACCCCCGCCGCCAGATCATCAGCCATCTTTTACTTTGGCAGCTTTCTCAACAACTTCGGCAAATACCTCTTTCACCTCATATTGCTGAGATTGCTTCTTCCGGCAGAGTATGGCGAATTTCTTGCCTATCTCTCTTTGCTTTACCTTCTGAGCATTCCCAATGGTACCATTGCCAATCTTGTTATCAAACACGTTTCCGAATATCAGGGAAAAGGGGAAACTGCCAAAATCAATCAACTCTTTTACCACCTGCTCAAAAAGCTTTATCCTATTACTGTCACAATAGCGCTCGCCTTGGTTATTTTTTCGGGAACACTGGCAAACATCCTGAAAGCATACCAAGGAGCCTTTATCATTTTAGGGCTATTTACTCTTATTAGTCTCATAAGTACGATTACGGGAAGCTATCTCATCGCCTTTCAGCGGTTCATTTCCCAGGTACTTGTTGGTTCTGTCGAGACAGTATTGATGATTTTCCTGGCTCTCGTATTCATCAAACTTCAATTTTCCGCTACCGGAGCAGTCGCGGCCCTGTTGTTGGCAGTGACCGTCGGGACACTCCTATTGTTGTACCTTATTCGAGATTCGATCTTTCCACGCGGCAAAGACAAAACAGTCAAGTTCTCTCTGAGAACTTTCGGCGGCTATAGTTTCATCTATGCGATCGGGTCCTTGTCTTTGATCAGTACAGACGTTCTCCTGGTGCGTTATTTTTTTAGCGAACAGTTGTCCGGCATTTATTCCTCGCTCTCCATACTGGGGCGGATGATCTACTTTGGCCTTGGTCCGCTGATTACGCTCATCTTACCCATTGCTTCTCACCGTTATGCCGCCGCCAAAACCAGCAAAAGCGTACTTCTAAAATTGGGCGGGGTTATCGTTTTATTCGGCCTAATTGCCGCTTCCGTATTTTCGCTTTTTCCGAGTCTAGTCGTCACCATCCTTTCCGGGCCGAACTATATCGAGGCAGCAAAGTATCTACCCGTCTTTGCCTTCAGCATGCTTTTTTTCTCGCTAAACCTCTTTCTGGTTTCTTACTTCATGGCCATCGGTAAGCCCAAAGTTAATCTTTACCTTCTGGCCATCACCATTGTCCAACCACTCGTAATTCTCGCTTTTCATCAAAGTTTAAGTCAAATTGTATGGTCGAACTTGTTACTGGAAACCAGTCTTTTGATATTACTTCTCTGGCAGATCAAAAAAGTGGGGATATAATCAGCAATAGCTGATGAAAAAGACAATTGTTGATCAACCCCTGAAAGCTGATTCCGGTCTCCTTTCTGTTATTGTTCCCGCCTATAACTGCACCACCGTTGATCGCGATCTTCTGGGTATCCAGAAATATCTGGAGGAGTTGAATCGCTCCTATGAAATAATTTGTGTTGTTGACGGCCTGAAATCCAGCAAAGACAAAACGGAGCAGTTGGCGAAGTCCGCTCGAGGTCATCGCATCAAAGTCTATTTTTACAAAGAAAACCGTGGCAAAGGCTACGCGATTCGCTTTGGTATGGCTCGGGCGAGGGGAGGAGTTGTCGCCTTTATTGACGCCGGGAACGACCTGAATGCCAGTGGTATCGGCCTGGCCCTGGAACATATGAAGTGGTACAAGGCGGATATCATCGTCGGGAGTAAGCGTCATCATGCCAGCCGCGTGGCGTATCCTTTCAGTAGGAAAGTCCTAAGTTTTATCGTCCAGCGAGCCACCCGTTTCTTTTTTGGACTTGATATTTCTGATACCCAAACCGGCTTGAAAGTCTTTCGCCGCGAGGTTCTTGAGAAAGTCCTCCCCCGACTTCTAGTAAAACGCTGGGCCTTTGATCTCGAAATTCTTGCCGCCTCTCATCGTTTGGGTTTCACCCGTATTTACGAATCCCCGGTGGAACTTCAATTTAATTTTGCCAGTAATATTACTCACAGCGCGGTGACAAACTTTGCTACCGATTATTTGGCTATTTTTTACCGAACTCATATTCTCCATTATTACGACGATAGTAACCACGACCTCTGGGCTGATGACCCCGAGTTAAAGCTAAAATATTCTTCGGTATGACGAAGCCCCTGATCTCCATCATTGTAGTTGACTACAAAAAAAATAATCCGCTGTTGGTTGAATGCTTGGATGCCATCCAACAACAATCCTACAAGAAGTATGAAATTATTCTTGTCACCGACTATCCCGTTACCCTGTCATTTCGAGCGAAGTCGAGAAATCGCTTTGTCAAAAAATCTTTCGGTCGTTACGTCGGTCCAGCGGAAAAACGTGACTGGGGCGGAGAACAGGCCAAAGGAGAAATTCTCGCTTTTCTTGACGACGATGCCTATCCGAACAAAGACTGGCTTAAAAATATGGCCAAGAATTTCTCTGACCTTAATGTCAGTGGTGTCGCTGGCCCCGGCGTCACCCCTCCAGGAGTCAGTTGGCAGGAAGCCGCCTCAGGCTGGATGTCCGCATCTCCCCTCGGGGCGGGCCCCTATACCTACCGTTTTCTCCCCGGAAAGAAGCACTTCGTTGATGATTATCCTTCCATGAACCTCGCCGTCAAACGGGATGATTTCTTGGCCATCGGCGGGTTCGATAGTCACTACTGGCCTGGTGAGGACACTAAACTCTGTCTCGACCTGGTTTTGAAACTGAAAAAGAAAATTATTTACGACCCAAAGGTTTTGGTTTATCATCACCGCCGGCCACTGTGGCGACAGCACTTACGTCAAAACGGAAACTTTGGTCTGCACCGCGGTTTATTCGCCCGGATCCTGCCCCAGACCTCGCTTCGCCCGGTCTACCTTGGGCCATCCTTTATGCTTCTCGGTCTGACCTATCTCCTGTTCTTTTCCTTCCTCAATCCCATCCTCACCACCATAGGTTGGCTGCTCTTTGCCGGTTACCTCTTTGCCACCGCCGCTAACTCGCTTTGGATCTATCGGGTCAGTCGGAGTCTATTCCAAGGAATTCTTTCTTTCTTTGTCGTCTTGATTACCCACCTCTGGTATGGTCTTCGCTTCCTCCAAGGGTTCCTTTTTACGAGTAAACTTACTAGGTGAAAACTGTTTTAATTGCTGCCGTTTGGATCCTAGGTCTATTTGCAGTTCTTATTTTCTCAGTGTCTCCCAATTACTTCCCTTATTCTTATGAAAAAGAAGCGATCAATCCTCAGCCACAATCGCTCTTTTGGCATTTAAGTAACTTTGATGGGGTCCACTACCAGAATATCGCCACGAGAGGGTATATTACCAATTTTCAGGCCGATTTTTTCCCGCTCTATCCACTTCTTGCCCGGCTGGTCGGTTCGATTCTTTGGGGCAACTATCTAATCTCCGCAATTACCATCTCATTATTGGCATTAATTGGCTCGATAATCATACTGAGAAAATTTTCCCCCTCACCCAACACCATCCTTACCTTTCTCCTATTTCCGACGTCATTTTTTTTGATATGCGGTTATACCGAGAGTCTCTTTATTTTTCTCTCCCTACTGGTTTGGTATCTATACAAACAGGAAAAATATCTCCCCTCTGCCTTCGCCGGAATTCTTTTATCCGCCACCAGATTTTATGGCATTCTTCTCCTGCCGGTAATCCTGGTTGATCATTTTTTTAAGCTGAAAAAATCAAATAGATTTAAGCCTCGCTCGTATATCCCTCTCGTTCCATTCCTCTTGCTACCGTTCGGATTACTCGGATATATGGTCTACCTCAAGTTCCGGTTCGACAACCCTTTCCAGTTCTATTCGGCCCTGGCAATGTGGCATAAGTCCGAACTGACTTTTCCCCTACAAACTCTTTACCGTTATCTGAAGATATTTATCGCCGTTCCAATAAACCAAGTGGTCTTTTGGGTAGCCATCCTGGAATTTTTTTCCTTTTGGTTAGGAATACTCGCCTCATACTTGTTTTACCGTGTCCGTCAGCCCGCCTTCGCCTTTTATTGTCTGATCGGCTCGGTAATCCCGCTTTT